>CAMAQB010000038.1 GCA_945860285.1 Akkermansia muciniphila
AGAGCCGTATCCTGCGCAAGATGCAAGAGCTTGCGAGACTGGCCGCCCAAACCAAGGAAAAACCTTGCAACAACAAAGAAATCCAGTTTTGAACCGTCGCTGTCTAGTTTTGAACCGTCGCTGTCTAGTTTTGTTCAGGCACCGACACAAATTAAATGCGTTTGCCCTGGGGCGAGAGAACGGCAACAGCAACACGGGCGTTGCCTACCCTGCGGGGCGGCATTTTTCCATTTACCTCCGCCGCAATCCCCACTATGCATAGCCCGACATGCCGAAAACCCAGATACGCCCCATCAAGAAAATCCTCGTGGCCAATCGTTCCGAAATCGCGATCCGGGTGATGCGCGCCGCCACCGAACTGGGCATCCGCACAGTGGCGATCTACGCTCACGAGGACCGATTTTGTCCGCATCGCTTCAAGGCGGATGAAGCCTATCAACTCAACAAGGACAAAGGACCGCTCGGGGCGTATCTCGACATCGAGGGCATCGTCGCCATCGCGGTGGAAAAAGGTGTGGACGCGATTCATCCTGGTTACGGGTTTCTCTCGGAGAACCCCGATTTCGCACGCGCCTGTGAAAAAAACGGCATCATTTTCATCGGTCCGGATGCGGCGATTCTCGATCGCATGGGCGACAAAACCGCCGCGCGCACTGTCGCTGAAAAGCTGAATGTGCCGACCCTGCAAGGCACGGCGGAACCGGTGGAAGACCGCAAGGAATCGATGAAAGCGGCCCGCAAGATCGGCTTCCCGCTGATCATCAAAGCCGCATTCGGTGGCGGCGGTCGCGGCATGCGGGTGGTGCGCGAGGAAAAAGACCTCGAAGCAATGCTCGACGAGGCCCAGAGTGAAGCGCAACGCGCATTTGGCAACGGTGCGGTGTTTCTTGAGAAATTCGTCGGTCGCGCCAAACACATTGAAGTGCAGATTCTGGCCGACAAACATGGCAACGTGCTGCATCTCCACGAGCGCGACTGCTCGGTCCAGCGCCGGCACCAGAAGGTCATCGAGATGGCGCCCAGCTACGGCATCGACCCCACCATCATCGCGGGATTGTGCAACGCCTCACTGGCCATCGCCCGGGAGGTCAATTACACCCATGCCGGAACCGTGGAATTTCTCGTCGATGTCGAATCCGGCGATTGGTATTTCATCGAAATGAACCCACGCATCCAGGTCGAGCACACCGTCACCGAGGAAATCACCTCGATCGATATCGTGCAGTCGCAGATCCAGATCGCGATGGGTCACAAACTGCACGACAAGGTGATGGACCTGCCCGCGCAGAACAAGGTCGAGAAATCCGGCTTTGCGATTCAATGCCGCATCACCACCGAGGATCCGGAAAGCAACTTCACGCCGGACTTTGGCAAGATCCTCACCTATCGCAGCGCCGGTGGTTTTGGCATCCGCCTCGACGGCGCACTCGGCACCCAGAACGCCGTGATCACACCCTACTACGACTCGATGCTGGTGAAGGTCACCGTGTTTGGCCGCACCTATCCGATTGCGCTCGACCGCATGGATCGGGCGCTGCGCGAGTTCCGGATTCGCGGTGTCAAAACCAACATTCCCTTTCTTGAAAACGTCATCGCAGATCCGGTCTTCCGCGCCGGCGATGCCACGACGCGGTTCATCGACACCAACCCGCAGCTTTTCACCTTCGCTTCCAAAAAAGACCGCGCCACCAAGCTGCTGAGTTATCTTTCCGACATCACCGTCAACGGCAATGCCAATGCCAAAGGCTACATGCCCGCCGGGATTCTCACGCCTGCCCCGCCGGTGCCCTACGACCATTTTTCCGCCCCTGCCGAGGGCACCAAACAATTGCTCGACAAACTGGGTCCCGAGAAATTCGCCGAATGGGTGACGCGACAAAAACGGTTGTTGTTGACCGACACCACGATGCGCGACGCCCATCAATCGCTTCTGGCCACGCGGGTGCGCAGTTACGACATGCTTGCCGTCGCCAATGCCGTGGCGCATCGCGCGCCGAATCTTTTCTCGCTGGAAATGTGGGGTGGTGCGACATTCGACACCGCCATGCGCTTTCTCAAGGAATGCTCATGGGAGCGACTGCGCCAACTGCGCGAGCGCATTCCGAACATCCTCTTCCAGATGCTTTTCCGCGGTTCCAATGCCGTCGGTTACACCAACTACCCCGACAACGTGGTGCGCGGCTTCATCCGGCACGCCGCCAGCAACGGCATGGACATCTTCCGTATTTTCGACAGCCTCAACTACCTGCCGAACCTCACCGAGGCAATGGCCGCGGTGCGTGAGGAAACCAAATCGCTCTGCGAAGGCACGATTTGCTACACCGGCGACATCCTTGACCCGAAGCGCGACAAGTATGATCTAACATATTACGTCAAACTCGCCAAGGAGTTGGAGAAAATGGGCGCGCACATGCTGTGCATCAAGGACATGGCCGGACTGTGCCGACCGCTCGCCGCGAAGAAACTGGTCAAGGCGTTGAAGGAAGAGATTGCTTTGCCGATTCATTTCCACACCCACGACACATCCGGCATCAATGCGGGATCGATCCTCATGGCGGCGGAAGCCGGAGTTGACATCTGCGACGCGGCCCTCGCCAGCATGAGCGGCTGCACCTCGCAACCGAACTTGAATTCCATCGTCGCGGCGTTGCAAAACAGCCCGCGCGACACCTGTCTCGATCTCGAAGCGCTCAATGAATTTTCCGACTACTGGGCTCATGTGCGCAGCTACTACAAACCCTTCGACACCGCCGAGCCGCACGGCACGGCCGAAGTCTATCTGCACGAAATGCCCGGCGGTCAATACACCAACCTCAAGGAGCAGGCCGAGAGCATGGGCATCGGACATCGTTGGTCGGAAATCGCCCGCATGTATGCCGAGGTGAATCTGCTCTTTGGCGATATCGTGAAGGTCACTCCGTCGTCGAAAGTCGTCGGCGACATGTGCATGTTTCTCATTTCCCGGGGAGTCAAACCCGGCGATGCGCGGAGTTATTTGCAAAGCCTGCCCGCAGGCACGAACTTTCCGGAAAGTGTCATCGACATGCTGCAGGGCGGACTCGGTCAACCGATCGGTGGCTGGCCGAAAGACATTCAGAAAATCATTCTCGGCAACAAAAAGCCCTTCACCAATCGACCTGGCGAACGCGCGGAAAAAGTGGATCTTGAAAAAACCCGCGGTGAGGTTGTCAAAATCACCGGCAGCAAAACCTGCAGCGACGATGATCTTTATTCCTGCCTGATGTATCCGCAGGTGTTCAAGGATTTCGTCAAATCGCGCAAGAACTTCAGCGATCTCTCCGTGCTGCCGACGCCGTGTTTTTTTTACGGGCTCAAGGACAAGGAGGAAGTCACGATCAGTCTCGAAGCGGGAAAAACCCTGTTCATCCGGCTGCACAACATCACCGAGGTCGATGGTGCCGGTCAGCGCACCGCCATCTTCGAACTCAACGGCTATCCCCGCCATCTGCAGGTCGATGACAAAAGCGCGGTCAAGGCCGTGACCTCGCGTCTGAAAGGCGATCCCGCCGATCTCTATCAGATCGCCGCACCCATGCCCGGCATGGTGGCGAGCATTGCGGTCAGTATCGGCCACAAGGTCAGCGAGGGCGATGCGCTGATGACATTGGAAGCCATGAAGATGTTCACCACCGTCACCGCACCTTGCGATGGCACGGTGCAGGAGATATTGGTCGAAGTGGGCAACACACTGGAGAGCAAGGATTTGATGATCAAACTGGTGAAATGAAACGATGAAAAAAACACTCCAACTTCTGCTGCTACTCTGCGTGGCGGCGATCGCAACGGCCTATTGGCTGAAGAAAACAGCGACCCCGCCGACTCCGGTTTATCCTCCGCCCGCCATCGTCGAAACGCCTGCGCTTCCGCAACCGCCCGCACCGCCGGCTTACGAACTCCGCACGGGTTCGCCCGACGGCATCGGCAAGTTTTACATGGGTCGCGAGATCGCCCACGTCATGGGGCATCCCGCATTGAGTTGGCTGGAAAGAAGCAACCGCGAGGATGAAGAGGCTCCCAGCAAGGCGATCGCCGCACTGGAACTGCGGCCCACGGATGTCATCGCCGATATCGGCGCAGGTTCGGGGTATTACTCGTTTCGCATGGCGGAGAAAGTCACCCAAGGCAAGGTCGTCGCCATCGACATCCAACAGGAAATGCTCGATTTCCTCAACAAGAAATCCACCGAACTGGGGGTCGGCAATGTTCAGGCGCATCTCGGAGGGATCGACGACATCAAAATGCCCGCCGATTCGCTCGACGCGGCATTGATGGTCGATGCCTATCACGAATTTTCCCATCCTGCGGAAATGCTGGCATCGTTGCACAAGGCGCTCAAAAAGAACGGCCGGATTTATCTATTGGAATTCCGGGCGGAGGATCCCCGGGTGCCGATCAAACCGCTGCACAAAATGACCGAAGAACAGGCGCGCAAGGAATTTGATGCCGCAGGATTCGTTCTTTCCTCCAACAAACGCCACCTGCCATGGCAGCATTTCATTGTGTTTGTCAAAAAGCCCTGATCGCTTTCCGTGAGAGCAGGCTCTCGTCCCCAAGGCCGGAGGAAAACTGCGGTGTATCGGTGAGGCGGATCTGACTCAAATCAATTCCCGTTCACTCGGAAGAACGCCGCATCATCCGGCGCGGTATAGGGATGGAAGCTGAAATGGCTCAGATCCTTGGATTTCTCCAGACCGAGGGTGAGCTTGAATTGCCCGGTCGCCGGGTTGATGTCTGTGCGCCCGCTTGGAGATGGCCGGATTTTTGATGCCTACGCTAGACTCACAAATTACAGCCATCTGCCTACTGCGGGGAGCAGAAATCGCCAACCGCAATGCCGCTGACATCGCCGGACTCGAAATCCCCACCACCAGCGACTTGCCTTCGCCCGCATGATGTGCCATGGTTTTGCCGCTATGGTCTCCGCAACGAATGATCTTGATCAAACACCCGCGCCTCCCGAATTGATCGCGAAGGCGGAGGCTCTGGTGCGCGAGTATGACGTCCAGTGCTTCTGGTTCTGGCATCCTGATGCTAGAGTCAGCCGCTTGGGAGATGTGCGTCTGGTCGTCGAGCATCTGCGCGAATATGGAAATTGGCGTGCTTGGCGTGCCGCCCAAGAACTGCAACGATGCCTTTAACGCAATTCCAGACCGAAGTCCTCGCCGTCATCGTCGGCAACCGCTCCGAGGAAAGCCACTTCGCCGGGGGACTCGTTCTCAACGCGAGCGAGGAATCCGCAAGATTCTCCAACGACTTCGACATGTTCCACGATGCGATTGCGGATCTGGACCAGCACAGCTTGCGCGATGTCGCCGCTTTGGAAGCCGCCGGTTACGAGGTCGCGAAAGTCCTGAAATACGGCGATTGGTCAAAACCGGAGTCTTTCCGAAAAGCGCTGGTCCGACGGAACGGGGAAAAAGTCGAATTGGACTGGGCACACGACTCAGCTTTCCGCTTTTTCCCCATCGTCCCCGACTCACAACTTGGCTGGCGGCTCCACTTGTTCGACATGGCCGTCAACAAAGCCCTCGCTCTCTGCTCACGCACCGAGACCCGCGACTACATCGATATCCTGGAACTCTCCCGGATTTATCCGCTCGAGGCCATCGTCTGGGCTGCCTGCGGCAAGGACGAGGGGTACAGCCCGCTGTTCCTGCTCAAGATGATGAAGCGCTTCGCTAAAATCGATCCGCTGGAAATGGACAAAATCAAAGCCAGGACGCTCAATCCCATCGAGATGAAAATGGAATGGATCACCATCTCCGACAAGGCCGAGGAGGAAATCATCAAACTCGCCGACACGCAGATCGACATGCCCATCGGCATCGCCTTCGTGAATGAAAAGGGAGTACCCGGCTGGATCGGCGACAATCCGGATTTACAAATCCACTATGGCAGCCTGCGCGGTTGCTGGCCGACAATCAGTGCGGTGAAGGATGCACCGTAGCGAGATTCCTCAATCTCAATTCCAAACACCGGATCATCAATCTCGAAACGCCTCCTCCAGTTGCGTGCTGATGGAATACAGCAGCACGTTGGTATCAACGAAGCGCATGGCGGTCATGGAGTTCGTCCCGTGTCAGGCGATCGCTGGCGGAGAAGCTCCTCCCTTGCTGCCGCAAGTTTTCCCGCAGCGATTGTTCTTCTCTCGCCAGACGGTCGAACTCGCCTTCGTCCTCGGGGCTTTTGCGCCGCGCCATCGACAACATAGCTCTGACCGCCAGTTCGAACTGCCGCGCGGACTCAGGATCTAAAGCGGGCAGAGTCCGTTCAATCTCCAAGGTAAGGACATTCATCGGGACAATTTAACCAAATCCGGTGCTGAGGCAATCCTGAATACGGCTTCTTCAAATCAACAATCCAAAATCAACAATCATCAATTCATCCCCCTCGCGCCTACTGCGCCCTCAACTGACAAACACTCCGAAATCTTTTCTGGCTCTATTTGGAGATTCTGACCCGTGGCGTTCCTCGTTTCCTTCGCGACACAAATAAGCCGGGCGGGAAATGGAGTCCCGTCCGGCTTTAGTGGGTTGGTTGGATAAACTGCGGACGCTTACGGCTGGGTAGCGCGGGCTTGGAGGGTGACGAAGCCTTGGGGCAGCGTGGTGGTCACCCGCCAGGTCGCCACGTTGATGTCGCCGCTGATGCGGGTGGCGGTGTGCGAGGAGCGTTGGGAGAATTTCGGAATGACGGAAAGTTGAACGACGCCCTCTATTGGGAAGTCTCGTGTTTCGATCAGGATGTTGACGGGAGCGTTGTTTTGGATCGCCACATCGGCAGCAGCAATTAAAGGCGCGGTTGGCTCGAGAGGAGCATTTACCGAGTCCACGCTGACGACGCGAGCTTTCGGTGCGTTTGCTGCAGGCCAGAGGATGGGTGGGTTCGCTGGCGGGACGCCGATGGTCTCAGGATACACCTTAAGCGTCGTTGAGAGTTCCTGAGTTTCTATTCTAACAATCCCCCTTGCGCCGGTTTCCTGAGATGCTTCTATAGTGCCTGTTCCGCTTACATTCGAGGCAATTAAACGCACGGCTCCAGGACTACCTTGATAAGTTCCCTCGTTATATCGAACACTCCCACCTCGAACGTCAATGCTGCCTAAGATGCTTATTTGACCGCTCGATGCGATGAGAATTGCCCCGCCGCCGCCTGCTCCAGAGCGATAGTCTGCCCGCCCGCCTGAGCCACCTATCAATGGAATAGCCTGCGGATTTCCATATATTCCTCTGTAAACGCCATGTTCATTATTGGGAGGGCCGCCTCCAGGACCATAACCCGAGCCGCTTCCTTCCGGCCCTGTGGCGGCTCCACGGAAGGCACCCGGCCCGCCAGAGCTTGGCGTTAGCCTCTCCGGAGAAAGGCTAGTTCCACCTTCACCTCTGAGATCAAGGATTCCGTTGACCGTAACATTCCCCTGCACCAACCAAACCACTGGTGCTTTGCTGGGGTGATTTTTAAATGTCACCTTTCTACCGACCAACTGCGCAGGCGATCCAGTGGTATGACCCTCTATATTGACCGACGAGTATTTAAAAACCACCGCCCATTTCTCCGGGTCATAGACGCCTTTGCCGACATTGGCGGTGTTGTTTTGATCCCAAGTGCCGGTGACGGCTTGGGAGAGGTCGATCACCGTGTCTTCAGTGATGTTGAGCGCGCCGTCCGAGCCATCGCTAGGGATGGCGAGTTGGGCGGTAGCGGTGAGGATGCAGCCGAAAAATGCGACGGCAGCGAGTATCAGTTGTTTATGTTTCATTAGTTCAATTATTTTTTTGGTTTATGTATTTCAGGGTTCTTTAGGGCTAGTAAGAGGTTTCGTTGAAGTTGAGGACGCTGACTTCGCGGGAGATGGCTTCGAGCGGGGCACTGGGGCTGCCGAAGTTAAAAACGCTGACCTCGCGGGTCTCGATCTGGGCGAGATCGCTGGGGGGCACGGCCTGGCCGTTATAGACGGAGATTTCCCGCGTGATGGCTTCGGCAATGGCAGGTGGCCCGCCAGGTGTGGTGCCGGGGTTGCTGCCGAAGTTAAACACACTGACCTCGCGGGTTTCGATCTGGAGGAGATCGCTGGGGGGGACTTGCTGACCGTTGTAGAGGGAGATTTCGCGGGAATTCGCCTCGAAGGTGGCACTGGGGCTGCCGAAGTTGAACACGGATTGCTCACGGGTGTTTGCCTCGAAGGTGGCGGAAGGACTGCCGAAGTTAAAGACGCTGACTTCTCGGCTCTCGCGCTGGAGGATCATATAGCTCGTGATGCGGAAGAGGTTTAGGTAGGTCTGGTAGTTCGTGAGGCCGCTACCGTTGGTGGCGAGCTTGATGCCATCCGTGGGGTCGAGAGGGTTGAGGAACTCTCGATTGTTGAGTTCATAAACGTCGTCGATGCCATCGCCATCGGTATCCAACGGGGCATACTTCCCGAAGGGGATGGCGCGGAAAAAGCCTTTTTGAACCGAAGGGACGAGCTCTATTACCGATTGCATTGCTAGGCTCATATCGATAGATCTCCAATGGATCAGATCTTCGGAATATTGGAGCAGATAGTAGCTGCTGGGAGCCTCCGCATACGCGATGATGGCCATGCCATTCTCGATGCGGAAGCTGCCGATGGTGTTGCGGTCAGCCTGGGCATGTGCAGAGGCCGATAGAAGCAGGAGAATGAGTGCGAAGCGTTTCATAAGAAAGTGATGGGCTGATAAATGGGTATCATTGTCGCGAGGTTCATAGTGTGCCAGCAAGGCGGATGTCAAGTTTAGCCGACGACGATGATGCTCACCTCGGTGCTCCATTGGCCGATTTGGGCGTCGCCTTTGCGGTAGATTGCTTTGTAGGTCCATTTGGCGGGGGTGGTGGGGAGGGGGGTGGTGTCGGTGTAGCCGGGGGTGGTGTCGAAGGTGAGCAGGGTGTAGCCGGTGCCGCGATCCACGTGGATCTCGATCATGTCCAGCTTGTTGCCGAAGCCCTGCCAGCCCCAGACGACCTGCACCTGACTGCCGCTGCTGACGAGGGTGAGCACTGGCGTGATGGTGGTTTCGTCCATGGCGGACTGCTCGCTGCCCTCGATGCCTAGTGCCTTGCCGATGGAGTCGTTGTAGGCGGTGCTGGCCTTGATCTGGCGGACGAGTGCGCGGAAACGGCCTTCCACGCCCGGAGCCACTGGCGGGACGGCGGCAGGAAGCACGGGTGCTACTGGCGCTCCGGTGGGAGGGGATGCGCCGCCATCACGCACGATGTCCGCCCAGGCGACTGCCTGGCGGGCGGCGTTTTTCAGGACGGTCTCGTTTTCGAGGACATGAGCGTAGTAGGCGGCATCCGCCGCTTGGGCAGCCACTTGCGCGGGGGTCAGCCCGAGGGTGGCGGCGTAGCCGGCGATGGCGTTCTTGGTGGTGTTGAGCTGGTCGGAAAATCCGGCGCCTCCTTGCATGATGTAATCGGTCTTGGCCATGGTGGTTGTTTTTAGGTTTCGATGTTCAATTGCTTACAGTTTAAGGAGAATCGTTGTGCTGGAAGGGCTACGGCCTGTGAGTATAGCAGGAAAACCGCGTGGTTTTGGGTAGGAAACCGCGCGGTTGTGGGGCGTAACCGTGCGGTTGAGGGGAAAAACCATGCGGCTGGAGAGCGCAACCGTGTGGTTGGAGAGCGCAACCGTGCGGCTTTGGAGGGCAACCGCGTGGCTGGGAACCGCAACCGCGTGGTTTCGGGTGTGAATTGGCGTGGTTTTGGGTGCGAACCGGCGTGGTTGCGAGGGTGAACTGGCGCGGATGCTGGACCAATCGCCTTGCGGCGGAGTTTCCAGAGCGGGAGGCTCTGCGGCGAAGGTGATGCCGGGGAAGCCAGCGAGCAGGAGTGGGTTCTTCCCCGCTGGGGAGAACACGCACCCCGGGCAATGCCAAGAATTTAGGGGAGGTTAATTCCACGCAGAAAGCTACTAGCTTGAGTAGGCCGGAATTGGCAAGCGAAAAGTTCATCATCTTGCCCATAAAAAAAAAGGGGTGCCAATTCCCTTTCTCTATTTTGTCACTTTCATAACTATTTAGGCTAACTCTTTCTAACGCTTGCCTTTGCTGATGGAATTTGCCTGATCAGCCAATCCACGCGAGAAATTCATGATTGCCATCGGTGCCGGTGATGGGTGATTCGATCAATCCCCGCCACTCCTTAGAGGTCGTTGTCGCGACAAATTGGCGAATTTTCTCCACCGCTTTTTGGTGCAGAGAATGATCACGCACAATGCCCCCCTTACCGATATCATTTCGCTCGAGTTCGAACTGTGGTTTGATCAAGCAGATCAATTGCCCCTGCGGCTTGAGAACCGCAAACACTGCAGGTAAAACTTTCGTCAGCGAAATAAACGAAAGATCCATCACCGCTAGATCGATTGGTTCGCCGAGATCTGCCAGCTGCATGTGGCGGGCATTGAATTTTTCCTTCACCAGCACCCGCGGGTCGCAGCGGATTTTCCAGGCGAGCTGATTGGTACCGACGTCGAGGGCATGAACCCTTAGCGCGCCCCGCTGGAGCAGGCAATCGGTGAATCCGCCTGTTGACGCGCCGACATCGGCACAGATCATGCCGGTAACATCGACCTGGAAATGCTCGAGCGCGCCTTCCAGCTTCAAGCCGCCCCGACCCACGAACTTGAGTTTTTCCTTGATCTCCAGAGGCGCGTCCAACGCCAGTGCCACGCTGGGTTTTTCGATGAGACGATCACCGCTGCGCACTTCCCCCGCGAGAACCAGACGTTTGGCCTGCTCGCGCGACTCACACAAGCCGCGCGCGACCAACAATGCATCGACCCTCTCTTTCATCCGCGCAGGAACCTAGCATCACGCTGGGAACAATGCCAAGAGATACTATTGTGTGCGACGAACGGCGGATAGTCCGCTGCTACCACGCGTAAAGAAAAAATAGTGCAATCTCCCACTTGCCAATTGCAAGCGGATGAGCTAGTTATTTTGTCATGTCGAACGCAAATCCACACGTTGCCCTGCTCATTCTGCTCTGCTTGGTTGCCGTTGCGCCCGCCCAAGTCACCCCTGCCGGTGAAGAAAAATCGAACAAGAGGCCCGAATTGACGGAGACTCAGAAAGAGTTCACCAACCTGCCGGAGCAGCAGCGCAAGGACTTCTTCAAGCATCTCAAGGAAGCGGAGCGTTTGTTCAATCAGAAGCGGATTTTCGAGTGCATTTCGGAAGTCCGCGAGTCCAGCAAGATTTTCAACAAGAGTTCGGAGGTTTACAACCTGTTGGGCAGTTGTTACGTAGAGTTTCGCGATTTTGACAAAGCCCGCGAGTTGTTCAATAAAGCGGATCAAATCAGCCCCAACCAGGCCACCATTCTTTTCAACATTGCCGAGATGGAATTTGTCACCCACAACTGGAAATCGTGCCTGGAGAAAATGAACCGCACCATCAAGCTGCTGCCCAAACAGGATGTGATTACCAGAAGATTGGTGGAGTTCAAAATCATGCTCTGCCACATCGCCCTAGGCGATCAGGAGGAGGCGAACAAGATGGCGGAAAAATATGACCCCCTTGAAGATGACTCACCGTATTATTATTACGCCCAGGCGTCGCTCTGCTATCGCGACAAGGATGTCGTCAAGGCGGAGGAATGGTATCAAATGGCCAACCGGGTGTTTCAGAACTCAGGCATGCTTTCGGCATGGCAGGACACACTGATCGAGTTCGGCTACATTGCCAGTTTCTACGGTGGCAATGCCGATGCCGAGAAGTAGGCGTGGAAATTTTCACGCGTGTTTTTCTAACACCACCGCGACCGACCGCGTTTGCGGTAGGATGAACTTCTCCACCGAAACCCTGACGCTTGCCAGGGCGTGTTTCTTCAGTAACATGTTGGCGGCTTCTATGGCCAATGTCTCGATCAATCGCCGGGGACTTTTTGCCGCCAGTTCCTCCAAATCCCCCACCACGGCGGCATAGTCGATCGTGCCGTCGAGATCATCTGCCAGATTCTCCCATGAGGCGGAGGGCCTGAGGACAACGTCCATGAGCAACTCCTGGATGACCGCACGCTCCTCATCGGGCACGCCCACATGACAATTCAGGCGCAGTCCGTTGATGCAAATCTCATTCATGATCCGGACGCTTGTAGGCATTCATCATCATTCGCATCGCCAACAAGTCCTCGACCATCCAGTCGGGCTCGGCGGCAGCCAAGACATCGTGATGCGTATAGCCTGTCAACAACGCAACGCTGCTGACCCCGCCGTGCTTGGCGGTTATCACATCATGAACCATATCGCCCAGAAACGCGGTTTCCGAAGCTGCCAGCGAATGATTGGACAACACCTGGCCAATCACGTTGCGTTTGTCGAGCACCCCCGAGTAGGTGGCTTCAAAAAACCGCTGCAATTCTAGTTCGTCGAGTTGTTTTTCGAATGTAGCCCGATCCATGCTTGTGAGAACAAAACAACGGATTTTCCGTTCATGGCACCATTCGAGCTTTTCGCGCGCATGAGGCAGCACCGTTACCGGCACAGTTGATTCCGCAAAGGCCTGGCGGAAATGATTTTCCAGATCTCCCAATGGAACTCCGGGAAGATGTTCTTCATAAAATTCCCCATACGGCAGGCGGAAAAGTCGGCGAAATTCTTCCCTCTCCAGGGGAGTTTTTCCGTGGCGCACGAAAACAGAATTGGTGGCCTCCAGAGTGGGGCCAATGTCGTCGACCAGGGTGCCTGACCAGTCGAAAATGAGATTTTTAAACATATCCGTGGAAGTTGCTTCAGCCAGCAGTGAAACGAAGGGATGTGATTTTGCCATTTGCCGCCGCCTGCTGTATTTTCGCCAGCAAACTTCCGCGCATCTGCTCCAGATGGAATTTCATCGTCGGCTGGGTGACGCGAATCGTCAGAACCCCCTTTTTCAAGGAAACCGGCTCGCTGCCCTTGGCCACGTATTCTCCGGCAAGTTCACCCCAGATGGCGCGCAGACGCTGCTCTTCCATGCCGTCGGACAAACCGACCAAGCGCACGATTTCGTCGACAAACTCCGCCGCCCGATGAACCCCCGCATTAAGATCCAGCGGCTCGTCAAAACCCCGCCACTCGCGCCGAACCTTCCTTCTTATGGCATCCAGTGGATGTTTGTTCTTCATGACCCGGTCAGCCGTCCTCGCCAATGGCCTCCACCGGACATCCCTCCATGGCCTCGCGACACTGCTTCGCCTCCTCCTCGCTCTCGGGCTGTTTGAAAACATAGGAATAACCCTCGTCATCAGATCGGGTGAAGTTCTGTGGCGCTGTTTCGCGACAAAGGTCGCAATCAATGCATTGGCTATCCACATAAAACTTGCCTGCCACATTTTCTTTATTACGATCTTCCTTGTCAGCCATATTGGTGGTGTGCGCCGAAGCCATCGCCTTAATTCTCCGATTTTGCAACCAGTTTTTTTGTTTTTCTCTTTCGTTACCCCGCATTTCCGACTAACCTGCGAGCCACTCTCTTGCCTGCCATGCCTGATCCGAATCCTGACACTCCGAGAAAAAAACCGTCGAAACTTGTGGTGGACCAAAAGTTTGAAAAACAAAAGGGGGAATTTTCCACCGAGGCGGATTTGTGGAATTTCGAGGGTGAAGCCGATGAAATGAAACTTGGATCGCTACAGCCCACGACAAGACAGGAACCGACCTTGCGGCTGATCGATCAACCCGGCCTGCCTACCGATGCTAAGGAGGAAAATGCCACTCCGCTTGTAAATGATCCGGTCGAAGTCGCAACGCCTGCTGTTGCCCCCCTTGAGGAGCGCCGCCACATGGCGCCAATGCCCGGGCCGAGCAGTAAAAAACAGAAAGCGCTCACAGAAACCGAAGACGACATCTGGGACAGTTTCTTCGAAGACCACGTCCCTGCGGAACCTGTCACTCCGGGGCTGGAGATGGATATCCATTCCAGATTTGCGGTCATCCCCAATCACGCCCTGGATTCCAAACAATTTGTGAGCGATATCATACGACAACAGGTCGAGTTGGTTGAACCTGAAGCTCCAGTCGATGGTAACGCGCAGGCTCAAACTGTGCCGCCGTCTGAAATCGAAGCCGAAAAGAAGGTCCCGCGCCCGGGAATACAGATTGCAAAATTCACTCCTGTCGAAGTGATTGCATCACTGCTCTTTCTCGCCCTCTTGAGCGTCGGTGGCGTTGTTGCCCTCGGTGTTTTCCGTTCTCATTTGACGGGACAAGCCGATCCGTATGCCACTCCTGATTTGCCCATCAAAGGAGCCCTCGCCACAGTTGACAAAGCTGAGACATTCTGGAGAACGCCGATAGTTGACGGCCCGAATCCCGATACCACGAAATTGGACGTAATCCTGCTTCCGGTGATCTCCCTCACCCTGGGCAATTGCAAAGCTCCCCAGGGTGCGCTTCGGATCATGTTTTTGAATCACAACAATGAAATCGTTGGCGACACCATCACCCAAGCCTATGCCAACAACCTTTTCGCTGCCAGCCAATCCGCAACGATGTCATTCGCTTCCACGGCAGGATTCACCGAGTTCGGCGAACAGGAGGCCTATCGGGCCAAGATCAGCAAGCCCTGGACGATCCGGGTATTTGAAGGCCCATCCGAGAGTGCCAGCAGCGAGTCGTTCAAGCTTCTTTTTACGACACCGATCATCGCAACCCGGCACTAGATTATTCTTATGATTCCGAAACCAACTCCACTCATACCCCGCGAAGGCTGGCATGTGATGCATTTGTATTATCATGTCGATCACTCCCAATGGGCATGCCTCAGCCATGATGAACAGCGCGCGGCGAAAACCCGGCTCACCCAACTGGTGCAGGAAATCCGCTCCACCGAAAACTCCCATCTGCTCACATTCGCTGTCGCAACTCCCAAGGCGGACATCGGCTTCATGCTGCTCACACCCGACCTGCATGTCGCCAACGCCTTCGAAAAACGCATCACGCTGTCCCTCGGAGTGGACGTTCTTAATCCTTGTTACTCCTACCTTTCGCAGACCGAAAGTTCGGAGTACACGACCAGCGCCGAGCAATACATTCAGGAAACACTCATCACCGAAAAAGGGCTGGTTCAAGGCAGCGTGGAATTCGAAACGGCGTTGAAGGAGTTTGAGGACCGCATGGCCCATTACCTGCAGCATCGTCTGTATCCGGTTCTTCCCGACTGGCCGGTGATTTGTTTTTATCCGATGTCCAAGCGCCGCAGTGGCAGCGACAACTGGTATTCGCTCAACTACAAAGCCCGCCGCGAGTTGATGGCGGGGCACGCACGGGTTGGTCGCACGTATTCCGGTCGAATCCTGCAGCTGATCACCGGTTCGACCGGCCTGGACGAATACGAATGGGGTGTCACCCTGTTGGCCAAGGACACCATCGATGTGAAATCGATTGTTTACGAAATGCGTTTCGACGAAGTTTCGGCCCGCTACGCCGACTTCGGTGATTTTTACATCGGCATGCAACTGCCGCTTGATGAGCTATTCAACCGCGTCTGCCTCTAACAAAATGGCGGCGGGAATTTACCGGAAATCGCTCGTTTGATGCACAATCCGGTTGCGGGGTGACGTTAATCATCCATATTGCCCACCACAACTTGATACATTTATGACCATTGAAGAAACGCAAGCACGCATCGCCGAAACCAGCAACTGGATTCAAGCCGTAAAAACCGAGATGGCCCAGGTGTTGGTGGGGCAGGACGAGTTGGTGGACCGCCTGCTAATCGGGCTTCTTTGCAACGGCCACATCCTGCTCGAAGGTGTGCCCGGTCTGGCGAAAACGCTGGCGGTCAAAGCGCTGTCGGGATGCCTGCAAACGTCGTTCTCGCGATTTCAATTCACACCGGACCTGCTGCCGGCCGACCTTTTGGGCACGATGGTTTACAATCCGCAGTCCGCCTCCTTCGCGCCGAAGTTGGGACCGATTTTCAACAACCTGATCCTTGCCGACGAAATCAACCGCGCCCCTGCGAAGGTCCAGTCGGCCCTCCTTGAGGCGATGCAGGAACGCCAGGTCACCCTGGGCGACAAAACCTACAAACTCCCCGAGCCATTCCTGGTGCTGGCAACCCAGAACCCCATCGATCAGGAGGGCACCTACCAACTGCCCGAAGCCCAGCTCGACCGCTTTTTGTTGAAGGTCACGGTGAACTATCCCAGCCCGGAGGAGGAGCTCATCATTCTCGACCGCATGGCAACATCGGCACCGGCCTATCAGACAAAAACCGCAGCCACGCCGGAACAGATCGCCTATTCGCGCGAACTGGTCAACTCGATCTATATCGACCCGGCTCTGCGGCAATACATCGTGCAGATCATCAATGCCACACGAGATCCGGTGAAGTATGACGCGCCCTTGAAAAATCTCATCCGCTCCGGGGCATCGCCACGGGGCACAATCAATCTCGCCCTCAGTGCCCGGGCCCGGGCCTTCATGTCGGGTCGAGCTTTCGTCACTCCTCAGGACATCAAGGACATGGTTCACTCTGTGCTCCGTCACCGGATTCTGGTCACCTACGAAGCGGAGGCGGAAAACATCAACACCGACACCATCATCTCGCGCCTGCTGACGAAAATTGCCGTGCCTTGAATTTCCGACCCATGACATTCGACGAGCAAATCGATGAAATGATGGCGCGGGTTCGCAAACTGGAACTCAAGGCGCGCCGTCTCGTCAGGGAATCGTTCTCGGGTGAATATCAGTCGTCCTTCAAGGGCCAGGGGCTTGATTTTGACGACTTCCGCGAATACCAGCATGGCGACGAAATCCGCTTCATCGACTGGAACGTCACCGCCCGCATGGGCATGCCGTTCGTTCGCAAGTTCCGCGAGGAACGCGAACTGAACGTGATCATCGCCGTGGATGTCAGCGGCTCGTCCGACTACGGGTCGGTGAACTACTCGAAACGCGAGCTCGCCGCTGAAACCGCCGCGATCCTTGGTTTCTCGGCACTGCAAAACGGCGACAAATGCGGCCTGTTGATTTTCGCAGCCGAGACCCTGATGTACATTCCACCCGCCAAGGGAACCAAGCACCTGTTGCGTCTTGTCCGGGAGATTCTGATTGCCCAACCCAACAATCCCGGCACGTCGATTGAAGCCGCCGCAACCACCCTGATCCGCGCCCTGCCGCGAAAATCGCTTATTTTTCTGATCTCGGATTTTCACGCCGATCCGATTGACAAACCGCTGGGCAAACTCGCGGCGAAACACGATACCATCGCAATCCGGATCACCGACCCGTTGGAAACGAAACTCCCGCGCGGTGGACGAGTCACCCTGGAGGATCCCGAAACCGGTTGGCAGACATCGGTCAACACTTCGAATGCCAACCTGCGCATGGCCTATGAGAAACTGATGCGCCGTCAGCATGAGGGAGTGGTCTCCCTGCTGAAAAAACACGGCATCGATTTCGCGGAACTCAGCACAGCCAGCGACCCCATCCCTCCCTTGCACGCCATGTTAAACAGACGGGTTCGCAAACGCTATCGGTAATGGAAGAGAAACAACCATCCCTGGAATTGCCTGACATTCCCGATGTCGGTCCGCTGATCCCCGCCCCGGCCCTGCCTTGGTGGGTGTGGGTCGCGATGGCTGCGGTCTGCATGATATTGGCCCTGATACTGCTCAAGGCGCTGAAATCCCGAAAGTCGCAGCAGGCTCCCTTGCGCGAGCTCGCATTCCGAGAGGCGATGGCGTCGTTGGAAAAAGCCCGGCTCATTACCGCGCCGATCGCGCTTGCCACGGCGGCATCGCTGGCAATCCGGCAATATCTGGCCGCTGCCTTCGCCGATCCTTCGCTGTATGAGACCCATGAAGAATTCCTCTCACGCCACGAGGCGCTTGCCACTCTCCCCGAAAGCTCACGGCAGAGGCTCGCGCAGGACTTCGACCTCCTGGCACGACTGAAATACGCACCTCTGGAGACGAACCGGGATCTTTCCGGACTGGTTCCCCAAATGATCCAACTGCTGGAGCATCTTCACTCCGTGCACCCCGTTCCGACCGCTGCACCATGACCGAACTCCTCAGCCACTTTCGTTTTTCCTCGCCGCTGTGGCTGCTGCTGCTGCTGCCTTCACTGTTGTTGCTGTGTCTGCGCCGTGGCCGCGGTGCCGAGGCGACACTGACTTTTTCCACGCTCAGTGTATTGGTTTCCCTCGGCAAAAAGCTTCGTCAGGGGCCTGGTTCCTTAAGCATCCCCCTGCTTTTTGTGGCACTGACCTTGTCAATCCTGACACTCGCCCGCCCGGTCTGGCGCCTGGAGTTTCAAAACCGCACGGCATCGGGAATCGACATCATGATCGCCTTCGATGTTTCGTTGTCCATGGAAATCGATGATTTTTACACCCCCGAAGGTGTGCCGATCCAACGCCTTGACGCGGCCAAAGAGGTTGTCACGAATTTCGTCCGCAACCGGCCCGATGACCGCATCGGCCTGGTGGTGTTTTCCGGACAACCCTATCACATCAGCCCGATCACCCTCGATCACGAATGGCTGCTCAACGGACTGAAACGGGTGAAACTCAACCATCGCAACGGCAGCGGCGACGGCACGGTGAACGAGCAGGGCACCGCGATCGGCTCGGCAATTTCCGCCGCAGCCTCCCGCCTGCACGCCCGCGATGCCAAATCGAAAATCATCGTGCTGATCACTGATGGCGCGAACAATTCGGGAAAAATTTCCCCCATCGATGCCGCGAAGTACGCCGCGGATCTGAACATCAAGATCTATGCAGTCGCCCTCGGCACCAAGGAAGGCCGGGTCAGCAGCAATATCCAGCGCTTTCCACGCCAGGAATTCGACCTGCCAACGCTTCAGGAAGTGGCGCGACTGACCGGAGCCGAGCACTACTGGGCACAAACCAATGCGGAATTGAAAAACACCTTTCAAACCATTGATCAGTTGGAAAAAACCGAGCGCAAAACCTATACCGTGACTGAAGATCGCGAGTTGTTTCCCTGGTTTTTGATCCCGGCTATTTTCTTTGCCTGCCTATACGCCTTGCTGATCGCGCTCACGCCGCCACCGACACCGGCCTAACGATTCTCCACGCCATGCAGCCCGCCCATCCCTACATTCTGCTCCTGCTGGTCATCCCGCCCATCCTGGCCCTGGTTGCGCTGATCGCGGCGGGAAGAAAAAGGCGCGAATGGGCGGCCTTCGTCGCCGACCGCCTCCGCAGCAAGCTGATCAAACGCTCGTCTCCCCTGCCCCGCTGGCTGGCCTTTTTTTCACTGCTGCTCGCCATCTTCCTGATGATACTCGGATTGTCCCGCATGCAATTCAGCACGAGCTCCCAAACGGAGAACAGCCGCGGCCGCAATTTGATGATCGTGCTCGACCTCTCTCGTTCGATGCAGGTGGAAGACCTGAAACCATCGCGACTCGCCCAGGCCAAGGCGCTGGTTTACGAACTTCTCGAAACCCTGCCCAACGACCGCATCGGCGTGATCGGATTTTCCAGCGTGCCATTTCTTTTCGCACCGCTGACCACCGACCATGGCGCGGTGAAGGAAACGGTTGAGCAACTCGATTATGATTCGATCCCCACCGGCGGGTCCGACATCGGCGCGGCGGTGATGCTCGCGATCACCACCCTCAAGGAAACCGCCCAAACCAACAACGGACTGCTGATCCTGTCCGACGGCGAGGAGCACTCGCCGAAACTGCTTGATACCATTGAAGAAATCAAGAAGTCGGGCACCTATGTATTCGCGGTGGGAATCGGCACCGACGATGGCGGCTTCATTCCTGACAAAACGGCCAGCGATGGTCGCTTTCGAGACAACAAGGGCAACGTTGTCATCAGCCGCCTGCAGACAGCCACCCTGCGCGATTTCGCAGCCCGTGCGGCGGGACGTTTCGCCCTGGCACAATCGGCAGCCGAAATTCCGGCAATGGTCACGGCAGCGGTTTCAGACCTGGAGTCATTCGAAATGAAAGGTCGTGAAAAAATGCTGGCGACGGAGCTGTTTCAATGGTTTACTCTTCCTGCTGTTCTTCTGCTCATGACTTCCCTCATCCTCGGCACCCGCTGGCGCAGTTTGTCAAAGGCAAGCGCCGCATCGGCTCTCGTCTTGGTGCTTGCGCTCTTTCTTCAACCCGTGCAAGCGGCAACCGAGCCCGGTTCGCTCGATTCCGCCCGCGCCGCCCTGCAGGCGGGTGCCTACCAGAGTGCCCGCGAGCAATTTGAAGAACTGGCTGCGAAAGAGCCGCCGCAGAGCGAAGACTTCGCCGGCCTGCAATTGGGAAAGGCCACCGCCGACTATCGGCTGAATGATTTTCCCGCCGCGCGGGCCTCCTACTCAAAGGCCTTGACCAATGACGATTCGCGAATCCGCGCGGCCGCGCACCAAGGCATGGGTAATTCTCTTTTCCAGCTCGGCTGGCAATCGCTGGCCAAAGGGGAAAACTATCCGGGTGAAAAGGCCGCTGCGGAAAATTTCGACAAGTTGGTCAAGGAGCGCATCGATGAATGGATGAAAAGCGAGGAAACCGACTCGAAAGCTCCCTCCGAGGGATACCGGAATTTTCAAACGATCATGCTCAACTGGGCTGATGCCGTGCGGCATTCGCAGTCCGCGCTGAGCCTGCAACCCGGCAGCCAGGAGACCGAGCAGAACAAACGGGTTGCGCAGACCTATCTGGAGAAGCTCCGCAAGGCCATGGAGCAGCAGCAACAGGAGATGCAGGCACAGATGGAAGGACAGGGAGAGGGCGAAGGCCAGCAGCCCAATCCCGGCGAAAGCGGTGAGGGCGGTGACAAGGAAGGCGAAAAGGGCAAGGACGGCAAGGAGAAGGGTGACGGCGGCGACGGAGGAAAAGACCCCAAAGACCGGGGCAAGGACGGCGAGAAAGATCCTAACGGAAAAACTCCTGACGGCGAAAAACCCGACCCGAACAACACCCACGGCAAGGACCGCAAACCCGAAGAAACCAAGGAGCAGAACGCTTTGCGCAAACTCAATGAAAACGCCGACCTCCAACGCGGCATCGTCGCCCCCGGCACCTACAACTTCCGCCGCCCGGAAAAGGATTGGTGAGTATTTTCCCATGACAGCTATGAAGCACATTTTCTCTTTTTTCCTATTCCCCTTGCTCGCAACCGGTCTGGTTCGCGGAGCTTCGATCGAAGCCACACTTTCCAGCCAGTTTCTCGTCCGCGGCGAACAGGCGGTTCTGGAAGTCATGCTGTCGGAGGTCAGCCCCCCCGAGGAAATGCGCATCCCGTCCATCCCCGGCGTGACGATTCAGTCGCGCGGTTTCGGCGGACCGAACGCAACCATTCTTCCGGGTCGCAAACTCGGCTATATCTATCAATTCGCGCTTTCGTCATTTGAAAAGGGCCTTTATACGATTCCTCCGGTGTCCCTGAAGGTGGGAACCGAAACGGTCTCCAGCAATGCGTTGAATTTCGAAGTTTTCGACGGCACCGACATCTCGTTTTCCGAACTTCGACTCGGCAATGAAACCATCCGCTATGCCGCGTTTTTCAAGACTGCGAAAAAGCAGTTGTACGAGGGTGAAAGCATGCCTGTGGAGTTGAAAATCTATTTCCCTGCCAATCAAAGGATCGAGGAATGGGGGATTCCGGATTTTGAACGCGACGGCATCACCGCCTGGCGCTTCGAACCGCGCCCGCAACTGGGCGGCGCGATTTTGCTCGGTGCGAATTACCAAGCCGCCTCCTATCCGAGCATTCTCGCCGCGGGCCGCTCGGGAAAAGTCACCCTGGGTCCTGCGAAAATCAGGCTGATCTCGGTCCAAAACGCAATTGGCCAGTTCGGCACCTTCGAACAAAATGCGGTTGCCCTCAACATAACAGCTTCCGCTCTGGAACTCGAATCAAAAGCCCTTCCCCCCAATCCTCCCGAGGGATTCACCAATGCCATCGGCACGTTCACCCTCAGCGCCAGTTCGAATGAAACCGAGGTCCGTGAAGGCGACCCGGTCAACGTTGATCTAACCGTTAGTGGACGCGGCAATCTCGATTCGATGGATGCGCCCACTCTCGCCGATGACGAGGGGTGGAAACTCTACGAAGCCACACGTTCTGAAATGGGCGAGTCCCGCCGTCTGCAACGCGGCCAGGTGTTTTTCAAACAATTCATGCGTCCGATCAGCAGGCAGACGATCATCCCGCCGTTTCAACTGGCTTACTTCGATCCGGCCCTTGGGGAATACAAGGTGGTCAGCACCGCGCCGATTCCTTTGAAAATCCTGCCATCGACCAATCCGGTCGCCACGGTGGGCGCACCACCACCGCAGGCAGCCAATCTACCGGTCGAGCGCATGACCGACATTCTTGGCTTGATTAAAACGGATCGAATTCTCAATTCCGCCGCCTTCACCGCCCTGCCCCATCTTTGGCACCTGGTGCCTGCCATTCTACTGCTGACACTATGCTTCGCCATTTTTCACCGTCATTTCAGGCCGCGTTTCGTCCCCCACCCCGATCTGGTGAGACGCAGACAAGCATGGAATGAACTCGAAAAAGCACCTGCTGATGCGGCGGGCTTCTTCCGCAGCGCAGGTCATTTCATCGAGGCAAACCTTGCCACCCAGGCACAAAACCCCGCTGTTGCGGAGATTCTCAGGGAGCGCGATCAAGTATGCTTCCTGCCGGGCAACTCCAAAACACCGATCGATTCGAAACGACGGAATCAAATCCTCAAAGCCCTGCGCAAACTTGCCTTCGCACTGGTCGTCTTCGCGGTTTCGGCAAACTCTTTCGTTAGTGCGGAGGATGTCAAACCATCTGCAGCTGATGCCACGACTCTTTACAACGAAGGAAAATACAAGGAGGCAATCGGCCAATGGCTGGGTGCGGGTCCTTACCAGCAGTTATCCGCGGAAACGCTCTACAACATCGGCAACGCATGCTACCGCGCCGGTTCGCAGGGACATGCGGCGCTCTACTATCGTCGCGCTCTGCTCGCGGACCCTTCGCTCGATGAAGCACGGCAGAACCTGCGGTTTCTTGAGAGAAAATTCGGCGCATTGACGATCAAACGGCCCGACTACCAATATTCGCTGACCCGCATCCCCCGCGTCTGGTTGACCAACACCCTGGCGGCCATCATCTGGCTGGTTGCGCTTTCGCTACTGACATTTCCTGCCACCCGTTCGGGTAGCAAAATGCGCATTGCTGCCTTTTCGGCTATTTTGTTCTGCCCCCTGCTCTTGCTGGCCTGCGCGCTGGCCTTGCACTATTACCCGAATGATTCCGCATTCGCGCCCTATGAGGAACAAGCGGTGATCGTCGCGGACAAAGCCGTGGCCTACGCCGACGCCTCGCGCAGTTCGGGACATGTGATCGATGCCCCCGCCGGGTCCTTGTGCCGCATCATCCGCCGCAGCGACCGCTGGGTATACATCGCGTTTGCCAGTCAAACCCGCGGCTGGGTTCCGGCGGAAAGCATCGAACCGCTCATCCCATCAACCCCGCCGCAGGTGCCAAGTTTCGCACCGCCTGCCGAGCCCAAGCAGCCATCGGCCTAAATTCATGCGACGATCAACATCACGCCGCGTGAGCCGCAGGGATGCAAATGCGCGATATTTCCACTGCTTCACCACGTATTGACAGAAACATGAAACAAACAGTCTTCCTTTGCACCCTGTTAACGCATCTCGTCCACGCCCAGGCACCGCGCGACAGTGTGCCGATTGATTCCGCCGAATGGCCGTCGAACTATCGTCTCCATGTGGAATTTTCCGCAGCGGCCAAAGCAACGATGCAGTTAACCCCGGAAGTGGCGCTGCCGCTGGCGGCGGCGAAAAGCCATGACATCGCCATCGAGCATCCGGCCTCCGGAGCGGCGTTGTTGCGGGTGTGGAGCGATGGAAAACTCGTGCGCGGACCAGAGGAAATCAAAGGATTGCAAAGCCCGAAACAGGTCGCCACCAAGGACTATCCCGATGCCAAAGTGGATCTCGGTGCCGATTTCACCGCAGCAGTGACCTTCACCGCGGCGGGAGCGGGAACATTGTTTTCGCAGTCTGCGCCGAAAGGCCCCTGGTCCAGCGATGCGAAGGCCCTGTTCATTAGAGATGGCAAGCTGGTATATGACATCGGCTGGCTCGGCGAGATGAGTGGCGGTGCGGCAGTCAACGACGGCAAAACGCATACCGCTGTGCTTAGTTGCCAAAAAGGCCATGCTCGGCTGTGGATTGACGGCACGATGTCCGCGGAAAAAGAGAACTTCACCAAACCAAAAGTGGCAGGTCACATCCTGAAGGTTGGTCGCGCCGCCAAAGGCTTTGCGGGTGATCTGGAAAAGGGAACCATTGGCCGACTCAAGATTTGGGCACGGGCGCTGCCCGATGACGAGATCGCATTGCTGTTCAAAAGCGATGGCAAGGGTGCCAACACGCCCGACTTCACCCATATGGCCGATGGCGATTCTTCGCATCCCGGCATCAAACCGGATGGCGGCGCGACCATCAAAGCCGCCTGGGTTCAGTCGCTCGAACGCGGTGATCATGCGTCGATCGTGCAGGCCTGGAACCAACAAACCCTTGAGGTGGGCAAAAACATTTACAATACCAACTGTGTGATCTGCCATGGCACCAAGGACAAGGAAGGCTCGCTGCCGACCGCGCTACGTTTCGCCCAGGGCCAGTTCAAAAACGGCGGCGACCCCTACTCGATGTTCACTACCTTGACCAAAGGCTACGGACAAATGATCCCACAACCGCAGTATACGACGGCGCAGAAATACGCGGTGATCCAATACATTCGCGAAACATTTCTCGCCCCCCACAACCCCGGCCAGTTGGTCAAAGTGACTCCTGAATATCTGGCCAACCTGCCGAAAGGCCTGGCCAAAGCGGAGGCCGAGGTCGAAGACAAATCACTGCCGCAATACCAGCGGATGGACCTCGGACCCGCGCTGTTCTGGACATACCAAATCGCCCCGGGCAATATCGCCCAGAAGGGCATCGCCATCCGCCTCGACGATGGTCCCGGCGGAGTCAGCAAAGGCCGGGCCTGGATGGTGTATGATCACGACACCATGCGCATGGCGGCGGCAACCACCGGAAAATTCGTTGACTGGAAAGGCATTGCCTTCGACGGCAGCCACGGCACGCACACCAGTCTCACCGGCGAACCCCATTTCATCAATCCCGTCGGCCCCGGCTGGGCATCGCCCGAAGGATCGTGGGAAGACAGCCGGCCGCTGGGTCGCGACCAAAAACCCTACGGCCCCCTGCCCCGCAACTGGGCGCATTACGAGGGCCTCTACACCCAGGGCGAAAAAATGGTCATCGCCGCAACCGTTGGCGGTACCATGGTATTGGAATCGCCCGACTGGATCGACTTCGCCAACACGCCGGTCTTCATCCGCACCTTCAATGTCGCGGCCAACGCAAAACCCCTGCTGCTACGGGTCGCGCCGGACAGCGTGAATGTCATCCTCCGCGGCGACGGCAAACTCGAAAAGGCCGGCGGCTTCTGGGTGGCATCAATCCCCGGCAAAGCCAAAACACGGGTGTTCATTTCTAAGACCGATGCGAAAACCCTTGACTCCATCAGCCAATCCCATGCGGCCCCGCTATCCTTGGAGAAATTCACCAGAGGAGGTCCGCCGCGCTGGGCGCAGGAGGTCGGAACGACTTCGGTCGCCGGAGACAAAGGCGGGCCCTTCATCGCCGACACCTTTCCATTGCCGCTCGACAACCCATGGCAAAGCTGGCTGCGCCCCGGTGGATTTGATTTCACCCCCGACGGCAAAGGCGCGATCGTCGCCATGTGGAACGGCGATGTCTGGCGCGTCGATGGGATCATGGAGCCCGCCCCGGCTCCGCTGCGCTGGCGCAGAATCGCGGCCGGGCTCTTTCAACCGCTTGGCGTGAAATTCCGAGGCCAGGAGCTGTTCATCACCTGCCGCAACCAGCTGGCTCGATTGAAGGACCTCAACGGCGACGGCGAAATCGACTACATCGACAGTTTCAACAACGACCACCAGGTGACCGAGCATTTCCATGAATTCGCGATGGGATTGCAATGCGATGCGGCGGGCAATTTCTACTATGCCAAGTCGGCTCGCCATGCGCTCGACTGCGTGGTGCCCCATCACGGCACCCTGCTGCGGGTCAGTGCCGATGGAAAAACCACCGACATTCTCGCCACCGGATTCCGCGCCGCGAACGGTGTTTGCCTCAACGACGACGGCACGTTTTTCGTCACCGACCAGGAAGGCCATTGGACACCGAAAAACCGCATCAACCGCGTAAAGCCCGGTGGATTTTACGGCAACATGTTCGGCTACAGCAACGTCACCGATTCCTCCGACTCGGCGATGCAGCAGCCGATGGTGTGGATCACCAATAACAAGGACCGCAGCCCCGCCGAGTTGCTCTGGGTGCCGAAGAACGCGTGGGGCACGCTGGGCGGGTCCTTGCTCAACATCAGCTACGGCACCGGCCGTGCGTTCATCGTGCCTAACGAAGAAATCGGCGGCCAGTGGCAGGGGGCTGTTTGCGAACTGCCTATGCCCGCATTCAAGACCGGCATCATGCGCGGACATTTCGCCGCCGACGGTTCCTTCTACACGTCCGGCATGTTCGCCTGGGCGGGCAATGCCTCTGACCCGGGCGGCTTCCACCGGATCATCCGCAGCAAATCACCCGCATATCTGCCCAAGGAAATCCATGCGCTCAAAGGCGCCTTGAAGTTGGTTTTCTCCGAGCCTGTTGATCCTGCCTCGATACAAACCGGCGCGTTTACCTGCACGGTGTGGTCGCTCAAACGCAGCGCCAATTATGGTTCCAACCACGTGCAGGAACATGTGATCCCCGTCACCGCAGCCAAAATTGAAAAGGACGCTCGAACGATGACTCTAACAATTCCTCAGCTCGCACCCACGCAATGTTATGAACTGAAGGTCAATCTCAAAGCACCGGACGGCACTGCCATCGAGCGCTCGATTCACGGCACCATTCATCAATTGGGCGAAGACTGACGATTGACGCGTTCAGCGGATGAAATAACTGAGGTTTTCCAGTTCCGATGCGAGATCGACGTTGTTGACAACGATCTCCTTCGGAACCTCCAGCACGGCGGGCGAGAAATTCAGAACCCCTTGAATGCCCGCTCTCACCAACCGGTTGACGATGCCCTGGGCGAATTCAGCAGGAACACAGAGGATAGCCAGACGAACCAGGTTTTCCGATAGGAAATTCTCCATTTCCTCGTCAAGAAACAACGGCACGTTCACCCCCCGGGTGCGAGCGGCCGCAGGGTCGGCATCAAATGCGGCAATCACCTCGAAACCTTCCTTTTGAAAACCTTGGTAGCGCAGCAGCGCCGAGCCGAGATTGCCCGCACCGATGAGGATCACCGGTTGCAGTTTTTCCTGACGCAACGAATCGCGCAGTGCCGCCGCAAGTGTCTCCACCGGGTAGCCAAGCCCGCGAGTGCCCCACTGACCAAGGTAGGCGATGTCCTTGCGAAGTTGCGAGGAATTCACGCCCGCAGCCTTGGCGAGCGTGCCGGAACTCACGGTGACGATTCCATTGTCCGCCAGGCGCTGCAGGCAGCGGTGGTAGGTGGAAAGGCGGTAAATTACCTTCTTCGGAATCGCGCCTTTTTCCATGTTCCGGGGTGGGATGTTGAATCGGGACCTGCTCAGGCACCGGGGATTTCAATGAACCCCTCCAGTTTGCGAATCCGGGTGGGGTGGCGCATTTTCCGCAACGCTTTGGCCTCGATCTGGCGAATCCGTTCACGCGTGACCTGGAACTGCCGGCCAACCTCCTCCAAGGTCCGCGAGTAACCGTCTTTGAGTCCGAAGCGCTGTTCGAGAACCTCGCGCTCCCTTTCCGTAAGACTGTCGAGAACGTCCTTGATCTTCTCCTTGAGCATCGAGAACCCGGCTTCCTCCATTGGATTGTCGGCGGACTTGTCCTCGATGAAATCCCCAAACGAGGTGTCGTCCGAGTCACCCACCGGGGCCTGTAGGGAAATCGGTTGCTGGGCCATTTTCAACACGGCGCGCACCCGTTCGACCGGCAGATGGATTTCCTCAGCGATCTCCTCAGGCGAAGGCTCGCGGCCATACTCCTGAACCAGTTGTTTCTGAACCCGCATCAGTTTATTGATCGTTTCGATCATGTGCACCGGAATGCGGATCGTGCGTGCCTGGTCGGCGATCGAACGGGTGATCGCCTGGCGGATCCACCAGGTGGCGTAAGTCGAGAACTTGTAACCGCGCCGGTATTCAAATTTCTCCACCGCCTTCATCAAGCCCATGTTGCCCTCTTGAATCAGGTCGAGAAACGAAAGCCCGCGGTTGGTGTATTTTTTGGCGATCGAAATCACCAGACGCAGGTTGGCCTCGACCATTTCGGTTTTGGCCCGCAGCGCCATCTTCATCCAATAACGGAGCTTGCGATGCGCTTCATCGAAGGTGTCCAGCGTTTGCCAGGCGTGCTGCTGCAGTTCGCGCACGATGTTCTGGGTCGCCTTGTCCTCCGCGTGGGAATTGACCTTGCGCGCATAGCGCCAGAACTTCTGCTGGTATTCCTCGACCCGTTCGCAAAAGTCCTCGACGACTTTCTGTTTGAAATAAAACTTGATGTAGTGACGATTCAAGTTCGCCAGGTTTTTGGCAAACTCCTCCTGCATCTTCTTCAGTCCGCGGGGGTTTTTCGCTGTGATGTGGCGGAAGAGGTCGTCGTTCTCCGCATGCATCTGCTTGAGCTGCTCGCACAACCGCGGCAGGCCTTTCATGTAGCGCTCGCGGCTCTCGATCTTCTTGTCGAGAATCACCCGGTCGAAACGCTCCTTGCCCTTGATCAGTTTGTCGGCCATGTCCATGTAGTCGGCATGCATGAACCCAAACATGTGCAGGTGTCGGGAAACTTCGATTTCCGCGTCCTCAATTCGCTTGCTGATCTCCACCTCCTGCTCGCGGGTGAGCAACGGCACCTGACCCATCTGCTTGAGATACATGCGCACCGGGTCGTCGAGAATGTCGAGCTTCTGCTCGCCCTTGGAATCGTCGTCGTCCAGATCGCTTTCATCGCTGCGACGATCCTTGTAGCGGTCGACTTCCGAAGCATCGATGATGTCGAACTCCATCGAGCGCAGTTGTTCCATGATCGACTCCACATCGTTGGGATCGACGATGTTGTTAGGCAGAATTTCGTTGATGTCGTCGTAGGTGAGATACTCCTGCTCCTTGGCCAACTTGATCAGATCGCGGATTTTCTCCTGAATCTCCGGGGTGTGGATGCGCGGTTTATCCTTGCCCTTGCGTCCCGCCTTGGCAGAAGCGGCAGAAGCGGCAGGAGGAGCTTCGGGGGCAACGGCTTTCGACTTCTTCTTGTCACCGGCCGCGCGGCTTGGAGGGGCCGCTTTCAATGGGGAATTCGGCGATGATTTGACTGCGGTCTCGACCGCTGTTTTTGTGGAACCCTTGGGTGGGGTTTTTACCTCGACAGCGGATTTTTTCTCAGCAGCAGAGTTTTTCGGCAAAGCAGGTTTCACTGCGGACGGTGTTTTCGCCTTCACCGCATCCTTGTCGGTCTTGGCTTTTTTTGCGGGCACCGTCGCTGCTTTCGTTTCGGCCGCCGGACTTTTCAAAGGCGCTTTCGCTGTGGAGGTGTTCTTGGCGGGCTTGTTTGGCTTGTGAGGTGCTTTCTTGTTTCCCATATGTATGTTCAGTCCTGTCGATGCAATAATGAGGCGAAAATTTGACAACAATCCACCTATTCTCGGGGCCTGCCAAAACGGCAAGCGGGCGCACGGTATGAATGAAAATGCCAGCAGTCAAGAAAAGAATGCAGAAAATGAAGGCTTGCCGGACCTGAAATTCATTACGCGCCAGCATGAGACAGCGGTCCCGCACTTGAAACAGGCTTGACACAGCAATGTTGCAGCCAACAAGCTGTTTGGGCAATGCCTTCCCATCCGCCTCATGCCGAGACCATCATCCAAGGCATTCCTGTGTCGCCCGGTATCGCCATCGCACCCATCCATGTGACGGCAAGGGGTTTCTCGGCCCCGGAGGTCTATGAGGTCGCCGAGGCAAACCTGCCTTCCGAACACCAGCGCTTCGCCGATGCCGTGAGCAAAGCCAAAGCGGAACTGGCTGAAATCCAACAGCGGCTTGCCGATTTGTCGTCGGACGAAGAGGCGCGGATCTTCGAGGCCCACATCATGGTGCTCGAGGACGACGCGCTGCTCAAACGCGTGCATCTCGCCATCGACGAACGCGGCCAGAACGCGGAATACGCATTCTATGCTGTGATGCAGAATTTCCTTGAAGCGATGCGCCGCATCCCCGACCCGTATTTGCGGGAGCGCACATCGGACTTCGAGGATGTCTGCGAACGCGTGCTCGATTCCTTCGAGTCGAGCCACACGCGCAAAACCGCCCGACCGGAAGACCGCCACATCCTGGTCGCCTATGACCTGAGCCCCTCCGATGCCGCCACCATGGATCGCTCGCTGGTTTTGGGCTTTGCCACGGAAATGGGCAGCGTGAACTCCCACACCGCGATCATCGCCCGCTCGCTCGGCCTTCCCGCGATCGTTGGTCTGGAGGAGGAGGCTGTCATCGACATCACCGCATTGACTCCGGCAATCCTCGATGGCTACTCCGGCAAACTGATCCTTCATCCGACCGAAGCCACGCTTGCCACCTATCGGCTGATCGAACAAAAAAAGCAGCGCGCGCGCACGGCGCTCGACGCACTGCGCAATGCGGAGTCGGTCACCCGCGACGGACGTGCGATCACTCTCTCGGCGAACATCGGCCTGCTCGAAGAACTGCCCGCAGTGAAAAAATCCGGCGCCACCGGGATCGGCCTCTATCGGACCGAATTTCTTCTGCTCAACGAAGAACAAGACGCGATCCCCGATGAAACGGCGCAAACAACAGCCTACACAGAAATCGCCCGGGCTGTGGCTCCGCATCCGTTGATCATCCGCACGCTCGATGCCGGTGGTGACAAACTCCCCGCCGAACCGCTCAGCGAACCCGAGCCGAATCCCTATCTCGGCTGGCGCGGCATCCGCGTCTCGCTCGACCGACCGGAAATTTTCAAACCACAACTTCGCGCCGCATTGCGGGCCTCGGCGCATGGCAAAGTCGCACTGATGTTTCCCCTGGTCTCCGGCCTCACTGAAGTGCGCCGTGCCAAAAACATTCTGCGCGAATGCATGGAGGAACTGAGCGCGGCGAACATTCCCTTCGACGCCAATCTGCATATTGGCGCGATGATTGAAGTTCCCTCCGCCGCGATGATCGCCGACATCCTCGCGAAGGAAGTGGACTTTTTCTCGATCGGCACCAATGACCTGATCCAATACACCCTCGCGGTGGACCGGGTAAACCCCTATGTCGCCGATCTTTACCGCACCACCCATCCATCCGTAATACGACTGATCCACCGGGTCGTCAATGCAGGCGCGCAAGAGGGCATCTGGACCGGGGTCTGCGGTGAGATGGCCGGCGACATCCGGCTCACTCCTTTGCTCATCGGTCTCGATGTCGAGGAACTCTCGGTCGGCCCCCAGCAGGTTCCCAGTATTCGCAAGGCCATCCGCTCGCTTTCCCATGCCGAATGCTCGGCCATGGCCGATGATGCGATGAAGGCCCCATTGAGCGCCGACATATTGAAAATGACGGATGATCTCGCGAAGAAGTATTACGCCGATCTGTTTGAATGAAATCTAACAATTCTCTCTGTCCATGAAACGATTGTTGATCCTGATGTTGCCCGCTCTGCTTCAAGCGGAACCAGACCCAAAGATCAAAATTCCGCCCGATTCCGATGAAGCCGCGTATCCGGCGATCGAGCGATTCATCCAGGTCATGGAAACCATCCGCACCCGGCACCCCGATGTGGACAGGCTGACCTACGACCGACTGGTCAATCACGCGCTGGAGGGAATGCTATCCTCGCTCGATCCCCATTCCTCCTACATTCATCCCGAAATGGCTGCGGCGATGAAAGCCCACGGCGAGACGGACCCGTTCATTGCCTCGCTCGGTTTGACCGTGGGTCTGCGCGACAGCGGCCCTTACGTCGCCGCAGTCACGGCAAACGGGCCTTCCGACCAGGCGAAGTTGTTAGCCAACTCGAGCATCATCCGCATCGACGGCAAGGAGGTCGCGAACATTGCGCTTCCTGAACTCACCCAATTGCTCAACCAACCAGCAGGGAAAGTGACAACCATCATGGTGAAATCGCCCGTTGAGCCAAAACCTTTAGAGGTAAAATTAATCCATCAGGAAGTCTCCTACAAAGCCCTGACCCATGCGGAAGCTCTGGCCGGTCACCCGCAGACCGGTTACCTGCGGCTGGAGCAGTTCTCCTCGTCCTGTGCGACCGAAGTCGAAGCCGCATTGGACGAACTCGAGGACAAGGGCATGAATTCCTTGATTCTCGACCTGCGCGGCAACCCCGGCGGCGACCTCAATGCCACGGTGCAATTGCTGGGCCTGTTTGTGCCGGTCAAAACCGAGGTGGTCAGCGTGCATACCCGCGATACCCGCGAATGGGAACACTTGTTCACTGCCGATAAAAAACGCCGCGAGCGGAATTACCATATCGCAGTGTTGATCGACCGCATGTCCGCCTCGGCATCGGAACTGACCGCAGGCTGCCTGCAGGATCTGAAGCGCGCCACTGTCATCGGCGAGCTTTCTTATGGAAAAGGTTCGGTGCAGAACATTATCCCGATGAACAACGGCACCGCCCTGCGACTGACCATCGCCACTTATCACACCCCATCGGGCCGCACCCCGCACGGTGTCGGCATTACCCCGGATCATGCTATCGCCTTCACGGACCTGGACCGCGGGAATTTCCCACTGAGCCTGATTGCAAAAACACTGCCCGCTGAAAAACAGAAGGCGCTAACGCAATGGCAAGACCCTGCCATAGCCAAAGCAATCGAAGTTCTCAGCAAATAGGATCAACGCATTTGATAAAGGACTTTTCTGAAATTCCCTTCTCATCTGTTGGAATCAGAAATCACCCCATCTACGCTGTGAGATTACTACTATTCCTCATCTTGATCGCCGTGCCTTCCGTGCAAGCGATGCTGCCGCCAGAGCCTTAGGGCACATATCAACCTAGAAACCGCAGTTACAACGCTAAAATAGGCTCAAATGCGATTGATTTCGTCTTCAAACCATTGATGCAGCGTTACCAGCATGCAAAATTACATTTTTGCCATGTTTTCACCCATCAGGTGAAACGAAAAACGAATCGTATTTCC
>CAMAQB010000039.1 GCA_945860285.1 Akkermansia muciniphila
GCACCGCATCCGCTATTTCAGCGATGGGGCGGTCATTGGCAGCAAAGCCTTTGTGAACGAAGCCTTCGCCAGTGCGCGAGAGCGCTTCAGTGCAAAACGCAAAGACGGGGCGCGAAAGATGCGCGGGAGTGGAACGGCAGCGAAGGATATATTGTGGAGCGCCCGCGACCTGCGGCTACGGGTGTGAAGGCATCTCAGGGCTAACAGAATCCGAGCGAATCAAAAGTTCTCTGCCGCTTTTTCACGGCTGATTTTTGGGCGTTGTTTTGAGGTCAGGGCGGTGATGTTTTTTGACCGGGCTGGTTCCGGACCTTCGCTGGTGGCAACTGCCGGGAGGGAAGCGGGAGACGGGAGCGGGTGATGGAAATCAACTGTTGCGGATCGTTTGCTGGTCCGCTTCGCCTTTCATGACTGGCACAAAGGCGCGTTCAGCCATGATACTGCCGCTCCGATAGCGTGGAAAAAATGCAGAGTTCATTTCACTCTCGCGTAAGTCCTTGAAGTCAGGATCGTTTCCACCAGTCGTCGTCCCGCTGCCATGGCTCGGGCGGTTGCTGCGGGGATTTTCGACCCCGATTGCCTGCGACGGATTCTTGGGGCACTTCCCGCAACTCTTCCAACAACGCATCGACATGGCGATCCCTGCGGGCCACATTGCGTTTCATGCTCAAGACCAACAGACCGACGACCGCAAAGCTGGAAAACATCACCAGCATCATCGCCACGGCAAACGTGTCCGCAGCCAGTTCGGCGAGCTGACATCCGGCATTCATGTTATGATCCTCCTCATCGGGATCATGCTCGAATACTCGAAGCCCATTTTCTTGAAAAAATGCTGCGAGTCCGCACTGATCTTGTCGGTCAGCAGGGTGATGCGTTTGAAGTCCTTTTTCCTGGCGAAATCCAGAACGTATTCGAGCAGCATCGTGCCATAACCGTGACCGCGGTGGATGGGATGAACGATGACATCCTCCATCAGAATCACAAAACCACCCATCGCGGTGGAGATTGTGAAGAGCAGATTAACCATGCCGAAAATCGCGTCGTCGGAACGCAGCACAAAGATCCTTCCACGCGCCGGTTGTTCGAGAATCAGACGCAGCCCGTGTTCCTGCACTTGCGAGTCCGCGCGCAGATCGCCCGAGTGCGCGAACAAGTCCATGGTCAACGCCACCAGTTGCGGCAAGTCTTCCAGTGTCGCAGGCTCCACCCGCAATTTGCTTTTCAAGCTCTGGGATTCTTCCGTTTTCATCGTCTGCGTGCAGCAACTATGCATTTCCTGTTCCAAAAGTCACGCGGATAAATCGCTGTGCTCCCAAACATCAGTCACACGATGATGAGCCTCACAGGCCCCGAACGTTCCGGCGCGAGAAGGATTGTTGGACCGCAATGAGTCGCCTGTCTAAACGGCATTGTTTGCCAATATTGGCATAGGGTGAAGGCAGGCAATGTTAGGATAGTCAGTGACCACCCCCGCCGGAACAATGGAGAGGCGATTCCAGCCTTTTGATCTTCTGCCTCACTCAATCCGCAATGCCTCGCGCAGTTTTTCCTCCGCACGCCGGGCCTCATCCTCGCAAGAGGCGTGAATCCGCGCCAGCAAATCGCCCCTGCGAATAAAATCGCCCGTTTTAATCAAACGATCGAATCCAACCGCATGATTCACGGTATCGGTTGCCATGGCACGACCCGCGCCCAACTCAAGGGCGCTCTGACCCACCATGCCGGCGTCGAGGGCGACAACCGTTCCCGTTTCCAAAGAAACCACCTCGCGAATCACGTCGGCATGATGAATCTCCGCAAGATGAAACAATTGCTTGATGCAACCGTTTTGATGCGAGACCAAGGTGGCGAATTTATCCAGCACCTGACCCGATGAAATTCTCTTAAGTAGTTCACCTTCAGTCATCAGCGTGATTTTTTCCGCCTGGGATAGCACCAGCTTCAACAGATCGTCAGCCCCCCTACCCTGCATGATTTCCAGTGCTTCGACCACCTCCAGAGCATTGCCGACTGCGTGCCCGAGCGGTTCGTCCATGGCATTAAGCTCACAACTCACGGCAACTCCCATTTCCCGCCCCACTGCCAGCATCGAGTCCGCCAAAACGAGAGCTTGTTCCCGCGTTTTCATGAATGCTCCACTGCCGTATTTCACATCAAGCACCAATCGATCCAATGACTCCGCGAGTTTTTTTGACATGATCGAAGCCGTGATCAGCGGGATCGACGGAACCGTGCCCGTCACGTCGCGGAGGGCGTAGAATTTTTTATCGGCAGGACAAAACTGCTCGGTCTGCCCCATCATCACCACGCCGATTTTTTCCAATTGCCGCTGCGCCTCATCGAGGCTCAGTCCGACGCGGAATCCGGGGATCGACTCCAGTTTGTCGAGCGTGCCCCCGGTGATGCCCAGTCCGCGACCAGAGACCATGGGAATCCAGCAATCGCAGCAAGCGACCAACGGGGCGAGAATCAGCGAAACCTTGTCGCCGATGCCGCCGGTCGAGTGTTTGTCCACGATGGGATACAACCGCTCGCGGAAAGAAAAGCGCTCGCCGCTTTCGAGCATTGCGTAGGTGAGCGAGGCGGTCTCGGTGGCGTTCATCCCCTGGAAATTCACCGCCATGGCAAATGCGGACATCTGCGCGTCGGTCACATCCCCGGCGGTGAAGCCCTTGATCAAGTCGCGGATTTGTCCATCTTCCAATATGCCGCCATCGCGCTTCCGGGCGATCAGCGACGGCGCGTGGAATTTCCAACTCATGTGCTCAGGGGGTCAGCGGCGCGCCTTTAAATTTGCTCCGCACATACGCTTTGTCGTCGTTGGAGAGTTTATCGAAGTCGTAGTAGACCTTTTCGCCGCCCTCTTTTTGCAAAATCACCTTCTGCCTGCCGTCGCGCGCCGTTTTGGGGATGACATCTTCACCGGGTTTGCCCGACTCCTCGATCAGCATGGCCGAGCCATCCTGAAACACCATGCCGACGCATTTGGCGGTGAGTTTCTTGCCTTGGGCGTTTTCCCATTCACGCATCACCGGCGCGCCGGTCAATGCGTTTTTCGCCTCGGCCCCGGCCTGCTTGAGCTTTTTCTCCAGCTTCGATGTCTGAAAAAACGCCTTGTCCAGAATTGATTTCGGCGGCGGTTGAAAGAACATCAGGCCCATCGCGGCAATCAGGATCACCGCCCAGATTTTGGCCGGAAAGATCAGAAACAAATGCGGCTCGGAAACCGTCTGATTCTCGCCGCTCGCCACATCGATGATCTCCTTCGTAGTGGTCCCTCCCCAGGTGATCGCGAAGGCAGCGACGAAGATCGTTCCCAGAATGTGCCCTGCGGTGAAGATCCACTTTTCCGGAAGTGTCCCCGGGACTGAGCGGTCCGCCCAATAAATCACGACAAAACCCAACAACCACAATAGCGGAACCAAATAACCTTTACGTGTCCACAGCGACATGCAGGTGATTAACAAATCGCCGCCAGAGTGTAAACGGCTTTCTCGGTCGTTCGACCCACCCCAACCAAGTCAACAGGCCCTTCGATGCGTTCGGTATCGAAACTTCGGGGCTTGGTACGGGCATTTTTGGGCTCGGCACATGCATCTTAGACCTTGGTACGGCCATCTGGGCAACCGTAAGTCTTTGTTTGAATTCAGACTTCCCTCCCGCCGCCGGATGGTTTACGACTTACTGCCATGCTTCGCGCACGGATTTTGCTCACAATGTCGACCCGCTCTCTGACAATTGTGGCAGGCATCGCACTGGTGTCGTGCCAGGCCCCGGCATACAAACCGGATTACTCCTGCTACGACAAGGTGTATGACTCCCCGAGCACCATGTGTTGGCGTGGCATTATGAAAAACCTGCCGTACGTGTGCGATCATACTTTTCATGGTCAATACGGCGGCTGCGGCTACGCGGAAGGCAAACCGTGCGACCGACTCGACGCGCTGTGTCGCAAGCACGATATCGTATACGGAGAAGCAAAAGCCCAGCCGACTCTGCGCATGGCCGACAAGGTATTTGTCGAGGAACTCGGAGTTCTCGATTGCAGCACCCTTTCAGCCAACGGGCGAAAATTCCGTGAGAACGGCATACATTTCATGCAAAGCTCGTGGGCTGACATCATCGGCAAGCCCCTGGAGAATCTGGCCGTTTGTGAGGAGCCCGCCGACTCACCATTTCAGGACATCGAGTCCATCCGCCTCTTTTTCCATGCACCCGAAGGTCCCGAGGAAATGAAATTGCTAAAAAAGAAACCGCGCTGAGACACTTTTCAGATCCCTGAATGGGGATGCGGACAAACGCGGAACGGAATTTGAAAAATTGCGCAAATCATCCTCGTGCACCGTCGCGAATATTGACCATTCGGGAAAAACTGGCAAGAATGAGCAGCGGAGAGCGCAAAGGACCATTTTTCCATGAATGCAATCAGAAGAGAATTTATCCACCCAGCCAACCGATTGCTTATCGGAGGCCGGAAATTTTCCCCCCAATACGACAAGTGACCAATCCCGATGGCTGACCTGAAAAAAACTCTCAAAAAAATCCCGCTGCTGGGACCTTCCGTGTTTTGGTTGTCATCGCGACTCAAAGGCACTTGGCGAACCGATCCGAAAAATTGGCTTCCCGTCCTCGTTCCGGAGCTTGATGCGCAGATTGTGCAAATTGGTTCGAACGATGGCAAAACCGACGACCCGATCCACCAGTTGTTGCTCAAACGCAAAGGCTGGCAGGGGCTGTTCGTGGAGCCGGTGCCTTACATCTTCGAGCGGCTGAAGCAAAGTTATCCAAACGATTCCCGGTTCCGCTATGAAAATGCGGCGATCAACGATGGCAGTAGCGCGACGTTTTACTGGGTCGATGCGACAGCCAAACAACAAATCCCCGACTTGCCGGAATGGTATGACCAGCTCGGCTCTTTTTGTCGCGAGCACATCGTCAAACACCTCGACGGCATCCTCGAGCCTTACATCATTTCACAGGAAGTCCGCGGCATCACTCTCGGGCAGTTGTTTGAAAAACACGCGATCGGAAAAATCGACATCCTCCATATTGATACCGAGGGATACGATTACAAGGTGCTCTCGCAGCTCGATCTTTCACGCCATGATCCGTCCGTCATTCTGTTCGAATACAAACACCTCGCCGAGGGAGAACGCGAAAAGTCGATCCACATGCTCGCACCGAAATATGAACTATACGATCTCGGATCGGACTTCCTCGCCGTGAACCGGTCACGGCTATCGACTCACTCCAAAAAGCTGGAGGCACTGAAACATCAGCGCTTGATCTCATGAACATGCTCGCGGTCATCAGCCCTTCGCACGAACAACTCTATCGGGAGTTTTTCCTCAAAAACCTGCCTGCCGATGCGACGGTTCTCGAAAAACATCTCCAGACCTCGGGTAAGGGCGACTATCTCGCCAATGACTGGCAGACCGGTGTCACAACAAAGCTACGGTTTGCCTTGGAGCATCTCGACAACAGCGGGCCGGACAGCAAGTTCGTATTGAGCGACATTGACATCCTGTTCTACCCGAGTCTGTCGATGACCGAGTTGCAGCGCGAACTCGATGAACGCAAGGTCGACATCCTATTCCAAGCCGAGAGCGCCGATCCGGACTGGCATGAAGTGAACACCGGCTTCTACATCGCGCGCAACACTCCTTTCGTCAGGGGCATTTTGACAAAAGCGCTGGAACTTTGCGAACGCAGCGGCACAAAAAACGACCAGACCGCGATGAACAGCATCCTCGACCCGGCGGATTACAACGCGAAGTGGGGCCTGTTGCCGATCCGCTATTATGCCCGCTCGCAGTGTTTTCCTCCGCCGCGCGACATCGTCCTTCACCATGCGAACTGCACGCATTCGGTCGCGCAAAAATGCTCGCAACTGCGCCGGGTGGAGAAATACAATCATCACCCGGTGGGACGTTTCATTCTCATCGCCCAGGAAATGTGGGCTTACGCCATTGATGGCCGCCTGCTCGGACTCATCCGCCGTCGCCTGATGCCAGGAGCTCGATCCGGTCCGGGTGCGGGATAATGCGCAGCTGACAACTTTGCCCCGTTTGAAATATGTCCACCTTTGCGGTTGCCCGCGTCAGGCATAGCGACTAGGCTACTACGCGATGAGCGGTTGTCACGGACCACAGATGAAAATGGATGCTTCCCTGCATCTGGAAAGGAAGCCCGACTGGATCAAAGTCCGCCTGCCCAACAACCCGGCCTTCTGGTCGACCAAAGCACTGATCACCGATCTGAAACTGGTCACCGTGTGCGAAGAGGCGCAATGCCCGAACCGCTGGGAATGTTGGGGACAAGGCACGGCGACATTCATGATCGCCGGGGAAAAATGCACCCGTGCCTGCGGATTCTGTGCGGTCAAAACCGCCAAGCCCGATGCCCTGGAAGACGACGAGCCGCTGCGTGTCGCCGAGGCAACGCGTCGCATGAATCTGCGCCACGTGGTGATCACCGCCGTGGCCCGCGACGACCTGCGCGATGGCGGCGCGGAGCATTTTCAAAAGACCATCGAAGCCGTGCGGGCGATCAACCCCGGCATCGTCATCGAAGTGCTGGTGCCCGACTTCAACGACCGCGACTGGGCCTTGCAAATGGTCATGGATGCCCGACCGCACATTTTCAATCACAACCTGGAAACGGTGGAACGGCTTACGCCACTGGTGCGATCGCGGGCCCAGTACCAACGTAGCCTGACCGTATTGAGAAAAGCCAAGGCGATGGTTCACGGCAAGGTCGCCACCAAGAGCGGCATCATGCTGGGTCTCGGGGAAACACGCGAAGAAATCCTCGCCGCCATGGACGACCTGCTTTCCGCGGATGTCACCGTGCTCACGATGGGACAATATCTGCGTCCCACTCCCCGGCATTTGCCGGTGGTCGCCTACATTCACCCCGACCAGTTCGCGGAGTACAAGCAAATCGCACTGGACAAGGGATTTCGACATGTCGCCAGCGGACCACTGGTGCGCAGTTCTTATCACGCCGCCGATTTCCGCCCCGAACTCGATATTCTGGAGGATGCTGAAAAACACGTGCGTTCACAGGCCGGGATGGAGCTACAGCCGGAGCAACTCGCGATTCCCCAGGCAACGCGGGAAATTCTGCAACGCAGCATTGCGGGTTGAAAAATCGTTAGATCAAACCGCTTTCCCGGAAGGAATAGTATGGGGAACGTCCCGCGCCGGGGCGACCGATGATCACGTGATCGATGAAGCGGATTTGCATCAACTCGCTGGCATCGCGAATCCGGGTGGTCAGTTGCAGGTCCTGATTGCTCGGCGACGGATCACCGGACGGATGATTGTGCATCAGAAAAAACGCATAGGCATTCCGGTTCACCACCGGGTGCAGAATCTCGCGGGGATGGGCCAGTGTCTGGCTTACGGTGCCCGAACTGATTTCCACCGCCGCGTCCATGTGCAGGCGGGTGTTGAGCAGCACGACCATCAGCTTTTCCTGGTTCAGATGCGCGAGTTGCGGGGCAAAATGATCGTAGAGCAGTTGCGGGGAATCGAGCGTGACTTTCTGAACCTGCTCCAGAGCGACGCGGCGACCGAGTTCGAACGCGGCGATCAACTGCGAAGCCTTGCCCGGCCCCAGACCGTGGAATTTTTTCAATTCGTTGACATCAAGCTGACCCAGCGATGACAGCGATCCGTAATGCTGGATCAATTCCCGCCCCAGCTGAATCGCGCTTTTGCCGACGATTCCCGTGCGCAGGAACAAGGCCATCAATTCCTCGTTCGACAAAGCACGCACGCCCAGCCGCTGCATTTTTTCGCGGGGTCGGTCTGCGGAAGAAAGGTCGCGGATCATCGGGTCCATGCGCGATCCTATAGCAAAAGATGCCGTGGGCAACAAGTCGCAAAAATCTTTACAACGAAAAAATCGACAAGTCGTGCGCAGTGTGATTGTTTCGCTGCATGAATATTTCCATTCGTTCGTTGTCCGGATTGGCTATGGCACTACCATTCCTCGTCTCAACTGGTCTCGCCGCCGAAGCATCTGCCCACAAACTTTCGGAATGGAAGATCGGCAAGGTGCTGTTTGGAGAAAAAATTTCCAAAGGTGATCTCAAGGGCAAGGTCGTCGTCCTCGAAAACTGGGGGGTGAATTGTCCGCCGTGCATCGCCTCGCTGCCCCATCTCGCCGAACTCGACAAAAAGTTCCGCGACAAGGGTTTGTTCATCATCGGCGCGGAAAGCCAGGGAAGTTCCAAGGATGAAATCAAGCCAATCATTGAGAAGGCCAAGGTGGAATATACGATCACCTCGGGTGCCGAGGGACCGATCCAATTCAACGCGATTCCGCGTGTGTTTGTTTTTGATGCCGAAGGCGCGCTGGTCTTTGACGGTTATCCCTCGGGTGCCGATTTTGAGAAGTCGATCACCGATTCGCTGGAAAAAGTCGAAGCCAGCCCAAAGGAGGAGCCAGCCGCAGCCACCAGCCCCATGATCGCCTCGCGCACGTGGACCAATTCCTCCGGCGTGGAAATTGTCGCGGCGGTGAAAAGCGCCGACAGCACCAGCGTTGTCTTCCTCATGCCGAATGGCAAGGAAGTTCCATATCCGCTGGAAAAACTCTCCGAGGACTCGCGCAAGGTGATTGCCGAGTCGAACAAACCGAAGAAGTAACGCCGGACCCGGCGTGGGAATTTGTTAGGGCAACTTCTTCACCGTGCTGAACAACTCGCCGGCGATCTTCTCGCCCTTCGCGGACTCCAGATCATAACCGATGCGCAGCTGATTGCAGGGTTTCATTCCTTTCAATTCCAGCTCCACCGTTTTGCCATCGGCCGAGAGCTGGGCGGAAAGAACCTCCACCTTGTCGTGCACCCTGACATTGTGGCTCTCTTTTTTTGTTGCCTGTTCAATCGCCGCGGCGTCCGGTTGATCCACCGAGAATTCGCCCGAACCATACTGCACCGAACGCACGTAGTTCCAGCGTTCGACATTGTAGCTCTTAACATCGACCGCCAGTTCCTTGTCGAGATCAACGGCAAAACCGATATTCACACCCTTGGCCGTGACTTTCTGACTGACCGGAAGCAGGAGTGGTTTTTCCTTCACGTAGCGAATCCGCTGGAAGGCACATTCGCTGGCAGCGTTGGTCTGCCAACCGCGGAAGCCGAGCAAAAACAGCGAACCATCGGTGTGAAAGCGCGCACGCATCGCCGATGACTGAAGTTGCACGGGAATCTTCACCGCAGCACCCTGGGTGACACCGCCAACGGAGTCGGGCAGAATCCGATAGATGGAGGATTTGCCATACGACAGGTGAATCAACTCACCCGCTTTGATGCCGAAATCCACTCCTGCCGGAACCCATACCTGGGAGCCGCCGCTGTTGTCTGCCGACATCGGCAGATAACAAATCGGCTCGTGCAGGGACTTGCCGGCGTTGATCGCCTGCTTGCTGTCCTCGGTGCCGAGGAACACCGGAGCCTGGTCTTTGGTGAAATAGTTCACCTTGCAACGAGGCTGCCAGGTTCCTTCGTTCTCGCCGGTGGTGATTTGACCATCGGGGCCCACTCCCATGCCGCCGGGCGCGCGCAATCCTGTCGCAAGCACTTCGAATTTTTTGCCATCGGCGGAAACCTTCGCGACGATGCCGTGATGCGGGGCGATCGGATCAAATCCACGACCGCCGCCGCGAACCGGGGACGCCTTGACGAAGTAAAAGTTGCCCTCCTTGTCGGTCTGCAGGTCGAAAGCGAATTCGTGGAAATTCTGGGTGATGATCACATCGCGGTTGAAGGCCTTGAATTGATCGATCTCACCGTCGCCATTCAAATCGATCAACTGCGTGATGCCGTCGCGACCATGCACGTAGATCTGGCCTTTGACAACTTTCAGCCCCAGGGTTTCGAACAGTCCGCTGGCGATGCGTTTCCAACTGAGCTTGGTGACATCCTTGTTGAATCCGCTCACCGTCCAGACGTCGCCATTCCAGGAGGACAGCACGGCGGTGTTTTCGTCGAGGAAATCAAATCCACCAAAGCGCAGGTTGGATTTCCAGGGATTGTTGCCGGGAAGTTTGATTTGATCGACCGCCCATGCCGAGCCTTCGGCGGGTTCGCCTGTGGTTCCGGCACTCGTCAATACCTCGCTATATTGCGGAGCACCGCCCTTGGTCAAGGCGACAAGGTCGGCAAAAGCCCCAACCTTCGGAGCCGCATCGCGTGAAAACACCACCTGCACCCGGATGGCTTTCTGATGAGCGGGAATTTTCAGCGCGAGTCGTCCTTTGGCGTTGTCGGATGTTTGCAAAGAAACCTTTGCCCCATCGGCGCCGGCGGCGACCTGCAAGCCCGCAGCGCTTTTCGCCATGCCGCCATCGCCCGTGATCTCAAATGCACCGTCTTCATCGGCAAGCAACACCACCAAGTCCTTGCTGCCCGGGGCGATCTCCCAGTGGCGCTCGATGCCAGATGCGCCTGCTTTCACTGTTTCGAGAACACGTGTGCCCTGCACTTCGGATTCAATCACGATGGCCTGGCCGTTTTTGTAGTAGCCGAGATAGCGACCGTGTTTGGCAGGCAGGTTGCCCATTCCCTTCAGCTCTCGATCGTCGTCGAACGAACCGTTTTCCGCCGCCCACCCGCAGACGGATTCGGTGATGAAGAACGGTTTATCATCCTGCAAGGTCACCAGGTTGCCATGCTGTCCGGTCCATGGAGTGCCACCCCATTTGACAAATCCGCTGTAGGCAGTAACCCAGCGCAGGGTTTCGGTGTCATAGACAGCGCAATTTTTCCGTTCTCCCAAATCCACCAGAATCCCTTTGAGCGCGGCGGCGCGGCGCTGGCCTTTGTATTGATCCACAAAAGTATTGGACCAGGCAGGACCAAATTGCATTTCCTCGAACCACTGGGCAGCGCGCAGGGGCAGGGAAATCGAGAGCAGGGCACAAAACGTTGCGGTTTTCATCATGAGGCCTACAATAAACAAACTTGCATGCGATTCTTTCATCAAATTCGCGAATGATTGATCAACCGAACTGGCACAAAAAGCGGATTTCCGTCATTTGGAATTTTTTTCATCCCAAACTCGACAAATCGATTGCTTCGTCTAGCTTCCGCTTAGCACCAACACCACAAGCATGGAACCAACACAGGATTACGCCACCCCCCTTTCTTCCTCCCCCGCGTTCGGCTATCAGTCGGAAGAAATCGTCACTCCACCCGTCGAGGCGCCCCCTGCCCCGTCCCCGCTTGGATCGCATGGTTTGCCTGCGGACGATGTCGCGGCCATCGACGAACTGGGTCGCACCTACGATGCTTTTTGCGCCGAACTCGGCAAAACAATCATTGGCCAGCAACAGGTCATCGAAAACCTGGCGATCTGTCTGTTTGCCCGCGGCCATGCCCTGCTGATGGGCGTTCCGGGTCTGGCAAAAACCCTGCTGGTCTCATCGGTGGCGGAGACCTTCGATCTGGCTTTCAGCCGCATTCAGTTCACTCCCGACCTGATGCCGGCCGATATCACCGGAACCGATATCATCCAGGAAACCGGCATCGGCGGACGTCGTCAATTTGAATTCATCAAAGGACCGCTGTTCGCCAACATCGTTCTTGCCGACGAAATCAACCGCGCGCCCGCAAAAACCCAGTCGGCGATGCTCGAGGCCATGCAGGAGCACAAGGTCACCGTGCTGGGCAACACCTACACCCTGTCGCCGCCGTTTTTCGTGCTCGCGACCCAGAACCCGATCGAACAGGAGGGCACCTATCCCCTCCCCGAGGCCCAGCTCGACCGCTTCATGTTCCTGATCGAGGTCGGTTATCCAAGCGCCGAGGAGGAAAAACGCATCGCCCGCGAAACTACGGGGCTCGCCAAGGGAGCGCTGAGCAAACTGCTGAACGGCGAAAAAGTGCTCGCGTTCCAGAACCTGGTGCGTCGCGTTCCCGTGCCCGAGCACATTTACGACTACGCCGTGGCAATCGTCCGCAAAACCCGTCCGAATGAAGCGGACGCACCCGCCTGGCTGAAAGAACTCGTCGGCTGGGGTGCCGGGCCACGCGCCGTTCAGTATCTGATCCTCGGGGCCAAGGCCCGCGCCGCACTGAAGGGTTCCTACCTCGTGCGGATGGAAGACATCGAGGCTGTGGCCGCTCCGGTTCTCGCCCACCGCGTGATCACCAACTTCGCGGCCGAGTCCCAGGGCATGACCTCGAAAAAAGTGGTCGAACGGTTGATCGCGGAAATGCGCGCCTGACCGCACGGCCGGTTCCATCCACCCGGCCTAACCGATTTCACCTTTCCTTCTCGTGTCCACACTCCTCGACCACGACCTGCTTGTCCGCCTCGGTGCGATTCCCGCCGAAGCGCGACTGCCGATGCTGGGCAACGTGGCGGGCAAACACCGCTCGCCCCACCGCGGATCGTCGGTGGAGTTCGCCGAATACCGGAAGTATGTTCCGGGAGACGACACCCGGCGGCTCGACTGGAAAGCCTATGCCCGCTCGGACCGCTACTACATCAAGGAGTTCGAGGCCGACACCAACCTGCGGATCTATTTCGTGGTCGACAACTCGGGCTCGATGAATTTTGCCGACAAGGGGATTTCCAAAATCGATTATGCGCGGCGCATCGTCGCCAATCTCGCGTATCTTTTTGTCAACCAGGGCGATGCCGCGGGGCTCTCGGTCTGCCGCGAAACCCTGCACATAGAAATTCCACCGCGGCGGCGGCCCGCACACCTGCAACTGATCACCCACACTCTCGAAGCCCTGGAACCCTCGGGCGAAACGGGACTCGTTGCGGCACTGCACGCGGTGGCGGAAAAAGTTGGCCAACGTGCCGTGGTGGTGATTCTCTCGGACTTGTTTTGCGATACCCACGCACTCGAAGAGGCCCTGCAACACCTGCGCTACCGCAAGCACGACATTTGCGTGTTTCACCTGATGGACCCTCAGGAGATTGCATTTCACTTCGACCGACCGCACCGTTTCGTCGACATGGAGGACAACACCGCTTTGGTGGTCGAACCGAACCTCATCGCCGATGAATACCAGCAAGCCCTCAAGGAGTTTCTCACCAGCGTGAAAAACGGCTGCCACAACGTCCACGCCGACTATCAGCTTGTCACCACCGATTCCCCGCTCGAACCGCTGCTGCGCGAGTTCCTGCTGAACCGCTTGCCGAAAAAGGGAAAACGCTGAGCCCATAATCACCTTTCGAAGTGTCATTCTATCAACAACCCCTGCTCTGGTTCCTGTGTGCCGCGGCTCTTCCGGTGATCATTCACCTGCTCAACCGCCGCCGCCACAAAACCGTGCGCTGGGCGGCGATGCAGTTCCTGCTCAAGGCGACAAGGGAATCGCGGGGGAAAAAGAAACTGCGCCACATCCTGATCCTCACCGCCCGCACCCTGGGCATCGCGGCACTGGCGACCGCCGCCGCCCGACCGATGATCGGCGGACTGCTCGGCTGGGGTGCCAACCAGTTGGACACTGTGATCCTCGTGCTCGACCGCTCGGCATCGATGGAAACCACCGCCGATAACGCGTCGACCTCGCGCCGGGCGATGGCACTGGACCGCGTGCGCGATGCGATGAAGTCGCTCGATGCCACCAAACTTGTGCTCATCGACTCCGCCACGGCAACGCCACAGGACATTCCCTCGCCGGAAACCCTGGCGGAAATCACCAACACCCGCGCCACCGACACAGCCGCAGACATCCCCTCCCTGCTGCAACGGGCCGCTGAATTCATCCTCGAAACCCAACCGGGCAAGACCGAAATCTGGATCGCCTCGGACATGCAGTATTCAAACTGGGACAAGAGAAGCGAACGCTGGACCACCGCGATGGCCACGCTGACCAGCATACCGCAAAAACCATCGGTGCGGATTCTCTCGCTGTCCACACCATCGAAGTCCAACATTTCGCTGCGCATTCTTTCGTCCTACCGCAGTGCCGATGACCTGCTGCTGGATTTGGAAATCAACCGGTCCGGTGACGCCCTGAGTGCAATGAACCTGCCATTGACACTTGCGCTCAACGGCACCAAGACCACCGACAGCATCACCGTACCGGGACAAAGCCTGCGGTTTCAAAAAAGAATCAAACTGCCGAAAAACCAGGACAGCGGCCAGGGCTGGTTGAGTCTGCCGGGCGACAGCAATCCCCGCGACCACACGGCTTACTTCAGCTACGGAGCCGCACACCCCGTGAAAACGCTGGTGGTGGCTGATCCGGGCGAGGCCGCGAATTATCTCGCCTCCGCAGCTGCACCGCCGGGATTTGCCGGTCAGTCATCGGAAACGGTGACACCATCGCAATTTCTAACAAAAACCACAGCCCTGGCTGATGTGGCCGCCGTGATCTGGTGCGCGCCACTGCCCGATGCCGCTGCTTCGACCTCTCTAACGGAATTTCTGAACAACGGCGGCCAGATCCTTTTTTTCCCCGCCATGGAAAATTCCCAGAACAACTTCAAGAACGTCAAGTGGTCGCCGATCACCACCGCCCCGGAAGGGAAGTTTTTCATTCTGCAAAACTGGAATCACGACGACGGCCTGCTGCGCGACTCGATGAGCGGCATCAGCCTGTCCGGACAGTCGCTGCGCGCGATCAAACGCCAGGTCGCCGAAAGCCCCGTGGGGGCGATCACGGCACTGGCAAGCTGGGATGACAACAGTTCGTTCCTCAGCCGCATGATCATCGAACGCGGCACGGCGTGGTTCTTTTCCTCGGCACCGGATTACACCTGGAGCAACCTCGGCGACGCCCATCTGCTGCTGCCCGCCGTGCAGCGCGCGGTTCTTGCGGGCGCCACTCGTTTCGATGCCGCATTGCTTGCGGATGTCAACAAGGGCGAGGCCCTTCCCCGCAACAGCGAGGTGCGAACCCGAACCGATGATTACGCCGTCGACAAATCCTCCGACCCCGGATTCGCAGCGGGAGTTTACCGGCTCGGCGAACGCACCATCGCCGCCAATGTTCCGGCGGCGGAATACGACAGTCTCGCCCTGCAAAAATCGGACCTCAAGCCTTTGTTTCCCGGCATCAAATTCAGCACCTTCGAGGACACCGCCACATCGACTGCGGACAACGGCGAAAAGGAGATCTGGAAACTTTTCCTCGCGGCAGTGCTCTTTTTCCTGATCGCCGAAGCACTTCTCTGCCTGCCGAAGGCGGGCGCGGCCGCGGCGGCCAACCCCGCAACCCCCAAACCTGCTTGAGTCTTTTCTTGTGAATTTCCATATTTACAACCTCCATTTTTCCCCCGGCATGCCGGCCCTGGTTCTCGGCTCGATCGCGGCTGTGATCATCGGGATCCTATGCGTTGTCAGTTACAAGCGCAGCCCTAACAAAAAACGCAGCTTAGTGCTTGAGTGCCTCCGGTTTTTCATCGGCCTGCTGGTCATCAGCCTGCTCTGGCAACCCGAGTGGCTGACGGTGATCAACCCCACCACCAAACCTCGCATCGCCATCCTGTGGGACGACTCGAAGTCGATGCTGAGCACCGATGCCCAGTTGCCGGAGATGCTGTCTTCAAAAAAAGAAATCGTCTCCCGCGCCCAATTCACCCAGCAGTTGTTGAAATCCAATTTGTGGAATGCCCTCTCCGCCGAGGGCAAAAACGAGATCGTCACCCGTTCGTTCGCCACCCATCCCGAGGATCCCAACCTACAGGCATCGGCGGGGACTGATCTAACAGCTCCGCTCGAAGACCTGCTCGAAAAGGAAACCAACCTGCGTGCGGCGGTGTTGATTTCAGACGGCGACTGGAACCTCGGTCAGCCGCCGGTTTCCGCCGCACAAAAATTCCTGCTCCGCAAAATCCCCCTGTTCACCATCCCGGCGGGATCGGAAAAACGCCTGCCCGACCTCGACCTGCTCGCCGTCAATGCCCCGACCTATGGCATCGTCGGCGAAAACATTCAAATCCCCTTCACCATCCGCAGTTCCCTCGACCGCGAGGTCCGCACCACCATTCGTCTGCGCGACGATGCCGGACGCGAGCGCAGCAAAACACTGACCCTGCCCGCGAACAAAACCACCTACGACACCATCCTCTGGAAGCTGGAAAAGGAGGGGTCCTCGACGCTCGAAATGTCATTCCCTCCGGCCCAGGGGGAACTGGTGCCTTTGAACAACAGCCGCAAGTTCACCATCGCCGGCAAACCGGAAAAAATCCGCGTGCTCGTCGTGGAGTCCCTGCCGCGCTGGGAATACCGCTTCCTGCGCAATGCGCTGTCCCGCGACCCCGGCGTGGAGCTTTCCTGCCTGCTGTTTCACCCGCAGCTCGGCATGGGCGGCGGACCGGATTATATCGACAAGTTTCCAGAAAAAATCGAGGACCTCGCAAAGTACGATGTCATCATCCTCGGCGACATCGGTATCAACTCCGAGCAACTCACCAAGGAACAATGCACCAGCATCCGCGGACTGGTCGAAAACCAGGCCGCCGGTCTGGTCTTTCTGCCAGGACCCCAGGGAAATCAATTCACCCTGCTCGACAGCGACCTGTCCGACCTGATTCCCGTGATGTTCGACGCCACCAAAAAAACCGGCATCACCGAAACCAGCGCTTCCCCGCTTGCTCTGACCTCGGACGGCGCGTCATCGCTGCTGACCATGCTCGGCGACACCGAGGAAGACAATCCGCTGGTGTGGCGCAGCCTTCCGGGCTTCTACTGGCACGCCCCCATTGAACGCGCCAAGGCCGGCACTCAGGTGCTGGCGGTGCATGCCAATCGCAGCTCGGGCAACTACGGCCGCGTTCCGCTGATCGTCACCAAAACCGCAGGCAGCGGGAAAATCCTGCTCATGGGCATCGATTCCGCCTGGCGCTGGCGGCGCGGCGTGGAGGACAAGTACCACTACCGCTTCTGGGGTCAGGTCGCGCGCTGGATGTCGTATCAACGCAACATGGCCTCGGGCCAGCGGATCCGGGTGTTCTACACTCCTGAAAGACCGTCGCCCGGCGACTCCGTGACCCTGCATGCCAATGCCTTTGACAAAAACGGCGCGCCACTGAGCGAGGGAAAAGTGACATTGAATCTAACAGCTCCCGGCGGCACCACCCGCACGCTCGACCTCGCCAAGGACGACAACGCGTGGGGCAGCTTCACCGGTCGATTCGCCATCGACACCCCGGGTGCTTGGAAACTCAGTGCTTCGATTGTCGATGACGATGCCAAGCCCGTGGAAACCACCCTGCTCGCCCAGAGTGTCGATCTGGAAAAAACCGGCCAACCGGCGCGTCCGGATGTGCTTGAGGAGATGTCGCGCATCGCCCGGGCAAGAATGATCCAACCGGAGTCACTGCCCGACCTGATCAAGGAAATCACCGCCCTCCCCGAGCCGCGACCACTGGAAAACCGCGTGCCGCTATGGCACCACTGGGCGACGATCACTGCGATCATTGCGCTGCTCGCACTCTTCTGGATCGCCCGCAAGTTCAACGGACAAATTTAAACGACCGCCCTCGCCCCGCTGTCCGCCGTGATCCGGTCGCGCCTCTCCGCCGAGCAAACAAACGCCTCGCCCGATGCCAGAGCGACTGCGGGGAATTGTTGCCATGAGGCGTGGGCGTTGGGCATCGGTCAATTTTATTGACTCTTCAAGTCAGGTCATTAGTCTGCGTTTTGTCCGCTCATGATTGCCAGAAAAATAGAAGCCGCCTACCAGACGTGCGAGGTATTCTATCGCTTCAAGGTACGTTGCGTTGGGGAAAATACCAGCACAGCAGTCCTAGTGCGCCGCTTGATTTCCGAACACTACGATGACAAGGCCATAGCAAGCAGTGCCTTTGCATTCCAATTAAACTGAATCAACCAATGCCAAAACGATCAACACATGTCAGGACACCTAAGCGTCGGATAGCCAAAGAGAAAACTCTTGGTGAAGATGCCCAGCCTTATCTTGTCAATGAAACCCCGCCTGACGGCCCATTCCGTTTTATCGACTTGTTCTGTGGCATTGGTGGCTTTCACCGTCCCGCCGCATTCGTCATCGAGAACGTGAAGAACCTCAAGGGGCAAGATGGGGGAAAGACATTTGATATCATCTACCGCACACTTACCGAAGCACTAGGATACACCGTCTATCACAAAATTATCGACGCGCAAAGCGTGGTCCCCCAACACCGGGAGCGCATCATTTTTGGAGCAAATTAAATGTCTGTCTCGCGCCAATGCATTGACCTGTTTGTCGAGAGTCTCATCGGAGAAGAATCCTACGATGAGGAAGAAGGCGTTTGGAAGTTTACCGATGACAGCCATTGCTCGGTTTGCGTCAGCAGCGCGGCACGGATTGCACGCGAGTTTGACGGAGCGGTTATGGGCTATTGGTCAAAGGCAAATCCCGCAGCCACGGTAGGCGGCAGGCTTTGCGAAGGCCATGACTTCGCGTTTATCGCGGACCGTTGGATTGTCTATTACTGGGCCTTTCGTATAGCTATGGTCATCCAGAAGCCGGTGCTTGACCTTGATTCTGAGCAAGACCGAAAACTTGCGCAACGCCTCTTTGGCGACCGCAATGCGTGGGAGGCACTCACAATATGAACCGGCCTGCCAACTGGTCGCGCGAGGAGCACATCCTTGCGTTCAATCTTTATAGCCAAATCCCTTTCGGGACGATTCACATCCACAATCCGCAAATCCAGCGACTGGCCAAGCTCCTTGGTCGCAGTGTCGGCAGCGTCTCCTACAAGCTCGCCAACTTCGCGCGACTCGACCCTGCTCTACTGGCACGAGGGATTCGTGGCGCAACGCACGGCGCAGAGGGCGAGGAAGAAATCTGGCGAGAATTCGCAAACGATGCGGAATCATTAGCCTTCGAAAGTCAGCGACTGATGGCGCAACGGCTCGGCGAGGCAGTAACGGATTATTCCGAAGTCGATGCGCGCGACCTGCCCAAAGCTGGTCTCGAACGGGAAGCCATCGTCCGACTGCGGGTGAATCAGAGTTTCTTTCGTCGTCGCGTTCTTTCCGCCTACAGCAATCGTTGCTGCATTAGAGGTTTGGCCGTTCCTGCTTTGCTCACGGCTAGTCATAGTGTTCCCTGGGCAACAGACGCTGCGAATCGTCTCAATCCCAGAAACGGTCTCTGTCTGAACACTCTTCACGACCGAGCATTCGACCGCGGCTTGCTTTGGGTGGACGATGACTTCGTAGTCCACTTGTCGGCGAAGCTGCGTAGCGGATGCATGGGTGAGTTCGGAGATGCGCAGTGGTTCTGCGAATTCGAGGGACAGCTTTTGCGACTTCCAAAGAAATTTGGTCCTGACCCAACGCTGCTCAGCTTGCACGCTCTGGCGGCCCGGAGGGCCAATGGAAATTAGCCGGTGGCGTCAGCCACCGGGATTCAGAAACAATGTTTAGCGCCCCGGTAGGGGCGCAGGAAAATGATCGCCATGCCATCGACACACCTATCACTCCATTATCACGTCGTGTTCAGCACCAAAGACCGGACTCTCTGTATTGCCACCGCGTGGCGCGAGCGGTTGCATGCCTACCTTGGCGGAGTGGTGCGAAATGTGAATGGTGTACCCGAGGCAATAGGTGGGATCGCGGATCATGTGCATCTGCTGATCGGGCTGCGCGCCACTGCCTGCCTCGCAGACGTTGTGCGTGATGTGAAAGCAGTATCTTCTCGATGGGTTCATGAGGAAATCGGTGAGCGCACCTTTGCGTGGCAAGAGGGATACGGCGCATTCACGGTCAGCGCGTCGTAGCGGGATACCGTTCGCGAATACATCGCGCGGCAGGAGGAGCATCATCACCAGCGGACATTCCAAGAGGAATACCTTGAACTCCTGAAACGCAGCGGCGTGAGTTACGACGAACGGTATCTTTGGTGATCGCTGGGCATTCCACCGCCCCTCCGGGGCGGATTCCGTTTTGGATGACTCTCCGGTGGCTCACGCCACCGGCTAATTTCGATTCAGCCCTCCGGGCTTTTGTGATCCAAATGGTGCGATATTTTGACGCATTAGGCATTTTTCGGGTTTCGTTCCTGCCACGTTTCGCTCGCAAAATGCCATTCGGTAAACTCCGAATGCCTTCCGTCGATTGACAAATGCCTGTGAAAATATTTGCAGTGCCTACCGTCAGTTGACAAATGCAGGTGCGAAAACTTTCAGTGCCTTCGCTCGGTTGACATATGCCGGTGAAAATATTTGACTACGCCGAGTTCTATCCCCAGGGCCTCAAAGATTACAACCGCGCCCGCCTCGGTCAGCTCCCCGCCCTGCTCGACCGCTTCATCACCGCCGCCGACAAACACAAAGCCACCCTCGGCCCCGAACTGCTCGCCGAGTTCAACGCCCTCAAAACCAGTTTCGCCACCGCCCGCGACGGCCAAGTCGAGGCCAAAGGCGATCTCGCCCAACTCCGCGCCGCCCTCGCCGCCGCCCGCGTCGTGCTGGAAATGCAGCTTGGCAAAAACATCCTCACCATCGCCACCCACCACCTCGGCCACCCCGAGCGCGCCGCCGATTACTTCAACCAATCCCTGCTGGAAGACCCCACCCGCAGCAACGAGGAGCCTATCACCCCGCCACCTGCGGGGTGATGGGTGTGTGCATGCTTTCAGGGGGAATTTGTATGAGCCATCGAAGACGGTCACAGATGCTCAGAAACCCGAACACGGAAGCAAGAGATGCGCCATGCATATTGTCTGGGAAATAATAGAACGAGGAATTTTTCATCGGCCTGCTGTTCTATCACCTGAAGCTGCGTTACTATGTGGTGATCGAGCTGAAGGCCGGAAAGTTCAAACCGGAGCACCTCGGGCAATTGAGCTTCTACCTCACGGCGGTGGATGCGCAGATCAAGTACCCGCAAGACGGTGCCACCATCGGCCTGCTCCTGTGTAAAACGAAAAACAAGGTTGGTGGCGGAATACGCGCTACGCGGCAAGGACCAGCCACTTGGAGTCGCGGAATACCAACTGGTGGAATCGCTGCCCGCCGAATTACAAACCAGCCTGCCCAGCATCGAGCAGATCGAACGTGAACTGGCGGGCGACGAATTTTCGGAAGAAGAGGATGAGCTATGACTTTGACAAGTCGCCCAATCCGCATCATGATGCCGATGTGAGAACGACAATTAACATCAGTGATGGTATTCTGAGTGAATTGCATGAGCTTGCCCGGCAGCGGAGGCGGCCTTTTCGCGAGATTTTGGAGGAGACGATCCAGCGTGGGCTGAGCGCCTCAACCCCTTCCTCCGTCAAGCCAGTGAGCATCCAGACGCACCGCTTGGGGATCAAGCCAGTCTACCATGGGGTGAGCATGAACCAGCTTTACGACCAAATCGAAGCGGAGGATGCCGGAAAGCGATGATCCTTCCTGATGCGAATCTCCTGATTTACGCCCACGATGAAGGTTGCCCCCGGCATGACAAGGCGCGGGTCTGGTGGGAGGGTGCACTTTCAGGACTTGAGCCGGTGGGCCTACCGTGGGTGGTGGTGCTGGCCGTCACCCGGCTGCTGACACACCCAAATGTCTGTGAGAATCCGCTCTCACCCGCGCAAGTCCGCGGCATCGTCGAGCACTGGGTGAGTTTCCCGCACGTTCGTATCATCCATCTCTCGGAAAACGCTCTGGGACGATTCTTCGATCTGCTGGAGGAAGCGGGCACGGGAGGCAATCTGACCACAGATGCCTTGATCGCCCTGCACGCCTTGGAACATTCGGCCACCATCGCTAGTAACGACCGCGACTTCGACCGATTTGCAGGCGTCAAACGAATCAACCCCCTCGCATGAGCAATTCCACTCCCATCCCCTCCATGCAAGTTCCCAGACAACATGCACACGGGAACGAGTGGGGAAGCGCAATGTTCAGAGCATCGCGGACGCTGCGGCCTGACGGCATGATTGATAGTGAGCCATCGAAGACAATCACAGATGTTTGGAAACCCGAACACGGAAGCAAGAGATGCGCAGTGATAGTCTTTTTGCTTCGCGCATGGAAGTAGTTAATCATCTGTTAGTAAGTGAATTTTCCCATGTGCTGTATGGCTTACACGTGCAGCGGCAGTTTTGTCTTGGCCAATGGGAAGAAAAATGTTCTCTTACTTCCTGAACGAACTGCCCTTTTCGAATTATACAAATTTCAAATCTAGCAAGCACTTATGAACAAACAAAGCGCGTTAATCTTGGCATTCGGATTTATCATAGGCACGATGATTATCTGCTACGGCTGCGTCTCACTTGGAAAATCAATCATTCTAGCAGTTAATGAATCAAGATCACCACATCAAATTGACTTAAAGCTCAGTGAGGATACTCCTCTTCTTTCGACAAGATTTCCCGATAAAATCGAATTAAAGTTAGTGGGAGGAGATTCTCCTGTTGGACTTGAGGTAGATGGTAAATTCATAAATAATCCCATTCACATCCTCAATCAAACCAAATAATTAGCAGAGTATACTATTGGATTGAACAGCCGAACAAGCCGAGTCGTGGTAACCCCTATCAGCCGCCGTGTTTCCATGTTCTCAGTTTCAACCTCAAGCTCGCGTTCGACGTTCAGCGAGTGGGGTTGCCATCACTTTGGACGTTGCTGAATAAAACAAATAGCAAGCTCATAAGAACATTCGCTATTTTGGGCTCGCAACCATCGTTTCGTCCCTCAAGTCACCTTCACGACTTAAGCACCCCGGCGTTTCGTTTGATCCCTGGCTTGCTTGACCTGCGGAATAATTTTGCAAATACGGATTGATTCCTGGCGCGGTTCCGCTGGAATCAACGCATGCGCAAAAAAGTTCCTCTCCTCATTCTTCTCGCCCTGGCAACCCTGGCTTTCTATTACTGGGGCAAGTCGATCAACCAGAACAACGCCACAAAAACACCCACGGTCAAGACGGATGCCACGGTGGCGATCGCTGCAGCCACGGCATGGCCACAGGCTCATTCCGACATCGCTGCGGATGAAAAAACCGTGTTTGGCAACCTGCCCAACGGCTTCCGCTACATGATCTACCCGAATGCGGAACCGCCGAAGCGCTACTCGGTGCGCCTACACATCGCCACCGGATCATTGATGGAGGCCGACGACCAGCAGGGCGTGGCCCACTTCCTCGAACACATGGTTTTCAATGGCTCGAAGAATTTCACTCCCGATGAACTGGTGCCGCGCATGCAGCGGCTCGGCATCGGCTTCGGCGCGCATGTCAATGCCTACACCTCGTTCGATGAAACGGTGTACATGCTGGACCTGCCCGACATGTCGAAGGAAACCATGCAGCTCGCCTACACGGTGATGCGTGATTTCGCCGACGGCGCATTGCTGAAGCCCGATGAAATCGACAAGGAGCGCGGCGTGATTCTATCGGAAAAGCTCAGCCGCGACTCGGTGAATTTCCGCATGATGCAGAAACAATTCTCGCAACTGCTGCCCGACTCCCTGATCCCCAAACGCTTTCCCATCGGCACCGAGGCGGTGATCAAGGCAGCTCCGCGCGAACGCTTTGTCGATTACTACACCCGTTTCTACACACCGCAGCGCATGACCTTCATTGTCGTCGGCGATGTCGATGCCGAGGCCACGAAAGCCATGATCACCGGGGCGTTTTCATCGCTGAAAAACCCGCAGACACCGGGCGTGGACCCCGATCTTGGCAAAGTGCAGCCACTTGCGGATGTCGTTCCCGCTGTTTTCACCGACAAGGAACTAACCAAAACGGAACTCAGCATCACCACGCTGAGCCCGTATGTCAAACAGCCCGACACCTCGGCCGTGCGCGCTTCGCGGATGCCGCTCGAACTGGCACACGCAATGCTGAACCGCCGCTTCGAACGCCTCGCGAAAGCGGAAGGTGCGGCCATCGTCGCGGGCAGCGCCTCGCGCAGTGTGATTTTCAATTTCACCGAAGTCGGTTCGGTCGAAGTGACCGCAAAGGATGACGACTGGAAAAAAGCCCTGCCCGTGTTGGATCAGGAATTCCGCCGCGCCATCGAATTCGGCTTCACCGACGACGAACTCGCCGAGGCCGTGGCAAACACCCTGAACGCCTATGATCAACAGGTGAAATCGGCGGCAACGAGAAAGTCGAACGAACTCGCCACCGCCATCGCCCGCAGCATCAATGACGATTCGGTTTTCTCCGCGCCGCAAACCGACCTCGACATCGCCAAAAAAGCGCTCGAAAAAATCACCGTCGCCAACTGCCAGGAAGCCTTCAATACGTTCTGGAAGAAACCCGGCTACCACCTCATTCTTAGCACCAAGGACGCCGCGGAGGGCTTGAAGGATGAACTCGCCTCGCTCTATCGCGAATCCGCGAAAACGAAGGTTGCGGCTCCCGAGATGCGGAAAACCGCCGCCTTTGGCTACACCGAATTCGCCGCGCCGGGGACCATCGCCAAACGCGAGGAAGTGGCCGATCTGGCAATCACCCAACTCACTCTTTCCAATGGCATCAAGGTCAATTTGAAATCGACCGACTTCACCAAAAACTCCATCGACATGCTGGCACGCTTCGGCACCGGCCTGCTCATGATGCCGAAGGACAAACCAGGTCTGCAATTGCTCGCCGGTGCCGTTTTCAATGGCGGCGGGCTCGGCAAACACAGCGTCGATGAATTGCAGCAGATTCTCGCCGGGAAAAACGTCGGCGCGGATTTGGCGCTCTCCGAGGATGCGTTCCTGTTGCAGGGAAAAACCACGCCACAGGATCTGGAACTGCAGTTGCAGTTGCTCTGCGCCGCACTGACCGACCCAGGATACCGCGACGAGGCACTGCGCCAGTTCAAGGCGGCGCTGCCGATGATCGACCAACAACTCAAGCACTCCCCCGCCGGTCCGCAGGCGGAAATCGAGGCATGGATGCACGGCGACGACCCGCGTTTCGCCATGCCCGATGTGGCCAAACTTGCCACATACACCGTGGATGATGTGAAATCCTGGCTCGCCCCCGAACTCGCACAAGCACCGATCGAACTGAGCATCGTCGGTGATTTCCAAATCGACACACTGATTCCTCTGCTGCTCAAGACCGTGGGTTCCCTGCCTGCCCGGGCAGCGGCCAGCGCCGATGTCGCTCCGCTGCGCAAGGTCACCATGCCGACCGCACCGATCAGCAAAAACGTCAGCTACGACAGCAAGGTTCCGCAGGCCATCGTCATCTGCAATTGGAAAACCCGTGGTCTGCGCGACAACCAAAAGGAAGCCCGCCGCATGAACGTGCTCGCCGCGATCCTCAGCGACAAACTGCGCGTGGAAATCCGCGAAAAACTCGGTGCTTCCTACAGCCCCAATGCCGGCTTCGATGGCTCGGACGCGCTCGATGATTTCGGCTATGTCAGTGTTATGTCGGTCGGCAAACCCGAGGACCTCGGCAAACTGACCGAAACGATCACTGCCATCGCCGACAAATTCGCGACCGAAGGCGCCACCGCTGATGAACTCGATCGCGCCCTCAAACCAACCCTGGCTTCGATCGAAAAAACCCTGCGTGACAACACCTACTGGCTCGCCACGGTAATGAAAAACTGCCAGGAAAAACCCGCAAGTCTCGAACTCGCCCGCAACCGCACGGCCGATTATGAAAGCATCAAGCTTGAGGAAATCAACGCCCTCGCCAAATCGTTTCTCAAAAAAGACAACGCGATCAGCATCAACATCCAGTCGAAGACAGCGCCCTGATATTTCCGTATTGTTTTCATGGCTTTTCTTCGATCAACGAACTGGAATGAGCCGGATTCCAGCGGGATTGCCGACGTTCCAGAAGAAGGACCCGTTCTAACAGATTTATTTTGCGGAAAGACGAATCATCGCATGCCGGATTTTCCTGCTGCGATGGCAGCGGAGAAATACAAGAATGCTTCGGCATCGCGGGCATACCTCTACATGCGGCGATGTAGTTCCGCGCGCAGTCTTTCCACTTCATCCATGAGATCCAGGATCAACTTGAGTCCGGAGGAATTGACCTCACAGGTGACGCGCAGATGTTCGATGCGGCGGAGCGTGCGCAGTGCCTCTTCATCGAATTCACCCGGCACCGTCGAGGCGCGGACCAGACCGATTTCCTGATAATGGAGAATGGTCTGCGTAGAGATGCCCGTGAGACTTTCGACGATATCGAGCTGATAGGTCGCATTTTCTTCGGGCTCAAAGAACGGCGTATCCGATGGTAGCTGGTTCATCGTTTTGTTGTGTTGGCGCGAGGATTGAAGCGGGAGTTGTCGCGGAGATTCTCCCACAGTTGACGCTCCGCATCGGTGATTTTATCCGGCAAAACCACGCTGATGCAGGCGAAGAAATCCCCCCGTTCGCCGGACGTCCCTCTGGGCAGCCCCCGTCCGCGGACCCGGAGCTGTTGTTCGTTTTCACTGCCTGCCGGCACGCGGAGTTTGATCGGTCCATCGAGAGTCGGCACCGTGAGTTCGGCACCCAACACCGCGTCCCACGGGGCGATTTCCAGAACGTGGAAAACATCGTGACCCTGGGTGGAGAAATCCGGATGGGCCGCATGACGGACTCGCAGATAGAGGTCGCCCGCAGGTGCTCCCGCAGTGCCTGGTTCTCCTTGTGCCGGAACACGGATCCGTTTGCCATCGATGACTCCTGCAGGAATGCGAACCTGGAACGTATGGGTTGTGGCAATGCCGTTTTCCGGGTTTGTCACCTGAAGGGAAATCGGACGCACGGAGCCGTCCATGACTTCGTGCAGCGTCACCAGAATGTCGCCTTCAATGTCACTGCCCCGGCGTTTTCTCGTGGCCGATGGACCAGATCTTCCCTGGCTCTCGGGAAAACCATAGCGGCTCGCTCCACTGAAATACTGCTCAAAAAAATCGCTGAATCCCGTGCCGCCGAAATTGAAATCCTGGCCGCGTGGACCATCCGTTCCTGCTCTTCCCGCATGGGGATTCTGCCAGTCCTCGCCCAGCTCGTCATACTTTTTGCGCTTCTCGGGATCTCGCAAGACCTCGTTGGCTTCGTTGATTTCCTTGAACTTGACCTCGGCGGCTTTTTTGTCGACCGCGACGTCCGGATGATACTGCCGGGCCAGCTTGCGGAAGGCCTTTTTGATTTCGGCGGTGCTGCAATCGCGCTTCACCCCGAGGATCGCGTAGTAGTCTTTGTATTCAACGGCCATGGTGTTCTTCGCAACTCAGCAGACAAATTGATACACCTCATTCATGGTGAATCAAAGTATTACGAGTCCTTCTTATGCTCTTTTTTTCCGGGTTGCTCGACTTCTTCCGTTTTGGCAGGTGTCTTTTCCTTTCCGTTCGAACGGGGCTCACGCTGTGGTGCGACCTCCGGCGCCCGGCGTTCCGGTTGTTTTTGTTCTTGTTCTGGAACTGGCTTCACACGTCGTTCGGGTGCCGGTGGCAATTGTCAATCGATCAGCCTTGCTACTTCACCGCCGTCAAAGGCACCTGGGAAAATGACAGCGCGGCGACGCCGTTGGTGCCGAAGATGAGCTTGTCGGGCTTGCCGTCCCAGGTTCGACCGGAGAGGTAGGCGATGGTCTTCGCCGTCGCCGGGGCCGACAAATGAATGGTCAGGTCGTTGCCGGATGCCTTACCGGAACTGACCGCCGCAGGCTGGCCGTCGAGTTCGATCCATGCCTTGCATTCGTCCTTCCAAACCACCGGTTGATCGAATTCAAGAGTGATCTCATCGTTTGCCGCACTGCTGAAGCGCGCGCCGCGCAGGTTCGGCGCGGTCATCACGACGCTGCGGTCGAGCCCATAGTTGTCCTGCTCGATCACCGGCATCATCAGCTTGGCGATCTGGGTATAGCCTTCCACATCGAAGTGGCACAGGCCGCGACCGCTCGATCCGCTGATGATTCCCAGCGTCGACATGATCCGCATGTTGGAATACAGAAACGGCAGCGTGCGTTGGGAGTCGAGCAACATGTCGGCATTCGCATTGCCGCCCATGTTGCAACCGCTCGGCCAGATCTGATAGATGTAGTAGTGTTGGATGTTGGGAAAGTCCTCTTTCCAGGCGGCGGACATGTCGATGAAATACTGCTGGTAGGATTTCCAATTGTAATCACCGGTCGGCGCGCCGCTGCCCTGGTCGTTCTCGCCCTGGTGCCAGAGCACGCAGCGGATGCCGTGGGTCAGTTTCGCAGCGGTGATCCGCGTCAGCAGACTGCCATAAATCTTGTAGGGGTTTTGATAAAACTCTCCGCTGGTATCGAAGCGGTTTTTTGGATTCGGCTGATGTTGGAAGATCGGCGTGCCACCGTAGGCGCCATTGAAAATGCAGATCGGCATCTTGTGTTTTTCGACCAGACTGTTGGCCAGCACCATGCCCCAGGTGCCGATCTGGCCGACCCCGTAATCCGGTTGTCCCCAAATCCGTGTGCGCACCGCATTGACCCAGCCGCCCTTGATGTCACCGCTGTGCTGGTTGCCATAGCTGCGGATCCAATCGTTCATCGAGGTTGGCGGATCGACACCCGGACCGTTGTTCGGACCGGTGGCCTCCGCGTTCGACTGGCCTTCGATGATGTAGGCATCGCCGCAGACCAGGTTGTTCACGGTTTTCAGCACCTTCTGGGTTCCGCCGGACCCGGTGCCGAACTCGACCTTGTACTTGACCAGACCGGGTTTGAGTTTGACGGTGAATGCGAATGATTTGTCGGCGGCCAGTTTGGCGCTTTCTTCCTTGTAGGGCTTGTCATCGGCATAGACCTTCAGAAAAACCGAATCGGCGGTCTCGTTGAGAGTGCCGTTGTAAAACAGCGTGCCTTCGTTTTTGTCATCGCGGGCATAGAATTGATTGTCCTCCGGTTGCTCGTCCTTGCCGGGCAAGCGCTGCACCCAAGCCTCTTTTTTGGGTTCGGTCACCTGAATATCCGCCGTTGCCACGGTGTCCGCACCGCCGTTGTTGACAACCGCCTTGACGGTGATTTTTCCTGTGAACTGCGAACGTTTGAGCGTGAGTTTTTCCGGCGTGGCGACCTTGATCACCGCTCCCCCGGCAACGACCCACGTCGTTTTCACATCGCCCGCACCCTTGGCCGTCATCGCGGAAAGGTTGCTGATACTTGGAACCACTTCGATGCTGTCGCGACCATTCCATGCGGCGGGTGCCTTGAGCGTCACCACCGGTTCGGGGATGTCTTCTTTAATCGTGACCGGAATGTCCACTTTCTTGATCTCATTGGCATAGACCACCTTGAGCTGCAACGTCCATGACTCGTTTTTGGTCACCCGACCTGCCGGAAGAGTATAGGAAAAGCGGTCGACCGCAACCAGCGATTCGATGCCGTCTTTCTTGAGAATCCAGTAAATTTTCTGTGCCCCGCCCGCCTTCACATCAACCTCGGTTTCCTTGCCTTCCAGCAAAATGATCGACGACTGGCTCACCGCAAAATCCTTGCCCGGCTGCACCAGCGGTCCGACCAGGGTTTGCTGCGGGTTTTGATTTTCATACTGCAACTTCAGCCACTCGGGGGACCGCGCGACTTTCGAAATGCGCACTTCATCGATGTCGCCCGCGAATCGATACGAGCCACCGCGCATGCCGCCGATGTTCATGCCGACATCCTTCATCACCGACATCGCGGCCGGGTGTTTGCGGCTGTCTTCCAGTTTGCCGTTCACGAAAATCCTGCTGTCGCCGTTTTCATACACCGCCGCGACATGATACCATTGCCCCATCACCGGCACGGTCTTTGCGAGAGCCCCGCCTGGACCATCGGACGCCCAACCCAGGCTAGACGGCGAACCGATGCTGATGCCGATTTCATTGCCGTCGCCAGTCTTGCCGTTCAATCGCGTGGCGTAACGTCCGTAGTAGGTGATGTAGCAGTTCGTGGCGGTTGAACGGAACCAGGCTTCGGACGTGAAGGGATTGTCGCCGAAAGGCAGCTTGGTGACATTCTTGCCGCAATCGATCCCCTTCCCTTCGACAAAATTCCGGCCCACGCCGATCATTCCCGGTGCGACGGTGGTTCCGGCGTCGACCGGAGTGACCGAGCCGATTTCATCCACGAGTGTCTCGTTCATGTGGATGACCGAGGCATAGCCATTTTCCTCGTTGAACACCGCAGCGCCCTTGGACTCGCTGATTGCATCGGACTTGCCCCAGTGCATCACGATTTCCTGGCGGGCATTGCCCTTGATCGCAGGAATTTTCACCCAAAAGGACGCCGTTCCCTGTTTCGCATCCCAGTGTTCCAACTGATACGGCAGCGCTTTGCCGCCCGCCGAAAAACGCAGGTCTTCACCGTCGCTTTTCGCCTTGCTGAAATCGAAGAAGTCCTTGTTCAAACGGACCAACAGCGGGAAATTCTCCACCACACTTCCCTCGGGCAGGTCTGCTCCTTCGGGCGTGGTGATAACAAACAACGAGCCTTGTTGCTTCCACTCGGGATATTGTGCAAATGCCGGGACGGCGAAGAATGTGATGGCCAGCGTGGCTCGTAAGAACGGAATTTTTTTCATAGATGAGATCAAAACGGATGGAGTTTCTCCACGGTGTGGAGAGGAGTGAGGCTACGACCCAAGTACCACCATCCTTTCAAAGCCCGGCTCCGGGATTCTTGACGCTCCAAAATTCGCCAATCCGGGTATTGCAAAAGTCCCCCGCATTGATAGATTCTCCGGGATGAGAAGATGCAACGCATACTTTTCCGCCGCTTGGCAACGCGGCGGCATGGCGGCGTTTTTGTTTTCGTTGCTGGCCGTTTCCTGTCAATGCAAGCCGAATTACACCCTTGTTACACATGCGTACGACAAACCGCGGCTGGGTGAAAAATCCTATACCACGACCGATGGACAGACGTTTCCCTATCGGAAATTTATTGGCTCCGGCAAAAGCGCCAGGGACCCGGAAACCGTTGTCATTGCGCTGCACGGCTTTTGCGGAGCTTCCATCGATTACGAAAATCTTGGCAATTTCCTGATCAAAGAGCACCCGGAAGTCGCCTTGTATGCCTACGACATCCGCGGCCAGGGCTTTGATCCGGTGCGCGAACGGCGCGGCGACATCGACGCACCCGAAAACTGGTATCGCGACCTCCACACCTTCACCGAACTGGTTCGCAAAAACCACCCGCGGGCGAAAATCGTCTGGCAGGGCGAAAGCATGGGCGCGCTGATCCTTTCCAACGCCTACCTCAATGATGCTCTAACGGAAAAAAAACCTCCCTGCGATGCGATCGTGCTCAGTTCCCCCATTGTCGGAGTGCGCGGCGATTTCCCCGAATGGAAAAGAACCGCGATTCACGGTGTGGGAATGATTTTCCCCAGTGCGCGGCTTTCCCTGAAAACACTGTCCGGCGGCGAAAACGTGCGGATGACCGCAACATCGACGCATGCCGAACAATCGGAGACCAATGCCTGGCACATCGAACGCCACACCCTGCGACTGCTGACAAGCATGGATACGATGATTGTGAACATGCAGCAATGCGCGGAAAGATTCCATGTGCCGGTGCTGGTTCTTCACGGCGGCAAGGATTATTTCACCCCTGCCGGGGACGTGGTCGAATACTACAAACACCTCGTTGCCGTGCCCGAAAAACACCGCTGCTTTTATCCCGAGGGCCATCACCTGCTGATGTACGACGTTCAGAAAGAAAAGGTGATCGCCGACATCGGCACCTGGCTTTCCGATCTGCCGGAGCGGCTGGCCCAGAAAGAATCTAAAGATACGCGGTCAGCGAATCGACGGTGACCTGATCGAGCCGTCGAACCAGTGCGACAGTAAGCGCGACCATCGCAAGGTAGTCGTTGATGTCGATGATCGAATTGTGGCTGTGGATGTAGCGGGCCGGCACGCCCAATACGATCGATGGAACGCCAGGACCGGAAAGGTGGATCGCACCGGCATCGGTTCCGCCGGTCCGGCGCACGGCGATTTGATGGGTGATGCCCTCTTCTTCCGCCACTTTGATGGCCAGCGCCGCCAAGCGCGGATTGGTGATCGCTGTGGGATCGAAGAGACGGATTTGCACCCCGCCGCCGAGCCGCCCTTGCGAGTCGGCTCTGGAAAATCCCGGTGTATCATCAGCGGGCGGGCCTTCGAGGATGATCGCCACGTCCGGTTTGGCGACATGGGCGGCCGTTTTGGCACCGCGAAGTCCGACTTCCTCCATCACGGTGCCGGTGAGGATCAGGCGGTTGGGATGCGAACTCTGACTCAACAAATGTCCGGCATGAATCGTGGCCGCCATGCCGACGCGATTGTCGAATGCCTTGGCCATGAAATAATCCTCACGTGCCATCGGCGTGAAGGCGCTCACGGGTGCGATCGGATCACCGAGATGGATGCCCATGATGCGTTCGACTTCCTCACGCGACGACGCACCGACATCGATGAACATCTGATCCATCGGCACGATCTGGGTGCGCTGCGATGCCGGCAAAAAATGCGGGGGACGCGATGCCACCACGCCGGGAATTTTCGCGCCCTTGCGTGTAAGAATTTCCACCCGCTGCGACAACAGCGAGTGCTCCCACCATCCGCCCACGGCGACAAATTGCAGGAAGCCATCAGGCGTGATGTTCTGCACGAGAAAGCCGACCTCGTCCATGTGGCCTGCCACCATCACCCGCGGACCCGCACCCATTTCACAAAAAACAGAACCCGAGGCATCGACCGCCAATTCACCGTGGGTCTCGAGTTCATCAACGAAAATCGCCCGCACCTCGTCCTCATGACCGGGCACGGCATGTGCCTCCGTGAGTTCCTGCAACAATGACAACGCTTTTTTCTGCACGGCTTTGACTCTAACCGCTGAACCATTTCACGCGAGAAGATTTTTTGTCTGGCGGATTCAAATTGTTAGCGAATATCTCGGCGAGGAGTCGTTTCGTCTGATTGGTTGTTTTGTTTCGTTGGTTCTTTCGCGGTGTTGCGGGATGGAACTGAAGGGCGAGCGGAGCGAGTCCTGAAGTGGAGTCCCGCAACATCGCGAAAGCCGCCGCAGGGACTATGCTCGGTTGTTCTCAAATGGTCAAGCAGATCGCTCGGCGACTGATAGGCCAGGATGTTGCGTGGGCGCTGATTGATTTCCTCCTCGACTTCCAGCAGCCTCTCCGCAGTGATTTTCGTGAAGTCA
>CAMAQB010000040.1 GCA_945860285.1 Akkermansia muciniphila
GATGTTTTTGTAAATCGGCGTGATCCGGTCGACGTGAATCGACTCGCCTCCTTCATCGCGGATGATTTCAAACTCGGGGTGATCGACGACCAGTTTGCCTTTTTGGTCCTTCACTTTTCCGTAAACAATCACCTCCTGACCGGCGGCGAGGGTTTTGGAAAGAAAGGGCATGTTGAACCAGCGACAGGTGATTTTGTTAGAACCGAACACGCCGCCGAAGCCATCGAGAACCACCGCTTCATAGGTCGCGAATCCTTGGGAAAACCGCATTGCCCGCGCATCGATCACTGTGAGATAGGGACAGACAAATTATTGAAGACGTAATGGAAACGCTCGCCCGGCAAGTCGCAGCGACGCCAGGAGTCATCTGGCAGGTCAACACGCTGGGTGGCGCCATCCAAAACAAAGAATTCGAAGCGGTCTCAGTTTTTGCACATCGCGATTGCGGTTACATGTCGGAAATCCAGGGCTACTGGGACGATGCTTCCCGCGAACAGCGCGTGATCAAAGCTGTGGATGACATCCAGGTGTTGCTGGCGAATCATGGAATCAAACGCCACTACTGTAATTATCCCGACCGCAATTTCATCAACCCGCAAAGCGCCTACTTTGGCAACCTCGATTTTCTCCAGAAAATCAAACGCCATTACGATCCAAGCGATCTATTCCATCACCCACAGGGGCTGAGGGTGTGAGAGCTGACATTCATTTTCGCTCCCATGATCGCTGTGAGCGGTGACTTGCATCACGGTCTATTGCGTACGGTTCGCTGGATTGTAGAGCAGTCGTGAGATGGGTATAGACGCGATCTCTGCTCGTCCTGAGAAAAAAACCGGCAGATGCTATCGCAAAGAACTGCATTTCGGATTCGAGGAAATACCGTGCATCCGCATGGAATATCTGGAAAATGATCTAACGGAAATCTAAGCCGACAAAGTGCGGGGATTCACGCCAAGGACGACCCCATTCTCCTGACATCAGGCCTCGTGCTCAGGCAGGAGAAAGGGGTGCGAAACCAACAGCGATCAGCTGATGGCCGACAGCCGGGACTATCATGGTTGCGTGACTTGCGCGCGCAGGAAGCCCTTGGCGGACAGGCCGGTGGAGCTGTCGAGGGTGAAGCTGCGGTATTCATATCCGGCACCGGCGGGAGGCAGGCCGGAGGTCACCGGGGTGGCGAGGACGCTGACACTTGCGGAGCTGTCCAAATCGAAGCTGCCCTGGATGGTGTAGGTGATGCCACTGTAACTGGCCGTGGGCGAGCTGTCGGCGCTGAAGACCGGCGTTCCGGCGAGCACCGCGATGGTCAGGATGAGCTTCCGGCTGCTGTCGTTGTCGGTTGTTGTTACAAACACCTTGCCGTTGTCCGAGCCGCTCAGCGGATTGCCGTTGAAGGCGAACTCGGCGAGGTTGGTGGTGCTGTCGTTGTCGGGATCCTGGCCCGCGCCCTTGTTGAGGTCAGTTAGCCCCTTGTCAACGGTCCAGTTGTTGTAAGCGGTGGTGCCGGTACCGGCGAGGGAGATATGGAACGGGTTCGCGCTGGCGGTGTTGTTGGCGATGTGGATGGCCGCACTGGCCGCCCCGATGGCACTCGGCGCGAACTGCACGGAGAAGGTGGCCGAGCCGCCTGCCGCCACGGGGGCCGCCGGGCTGACAGCGGACACCGTGAAGTCTGCCGCGTTGGCGCCGTCCTTGCTTATGATCAGGCCCGTTAGATCGGCGCTGCCGGTGTTCCTGATGGTGAAGGTCAGGCTGGCGTTCGCCCCAAGCAACACAGTACCGAAGTCCTGCGTGCCGGTGTTGTTGACGATGTTGGTTGTCAGAGGCGCTGGCCCCTCCACCGCAATATCAGGCGCGCCGCCGCTGCTGAGCGTGAGGGTGCCGGTGGTTTCATCAAAGGTGTAGATTTTGGAGCCCACGGTCTTGGTCCAGATGTCACCGGACACGCTCCAGGTCGTGTCTCCACTCAGGACCCGGAAGGAGCTGTCGTAGGCACCGGTGAGGGATGTGACGTTTTCGAGCACCCAGCTGCCGGTGGTGAGGGCCGTTGCATCGGTGAGAGAAGTGTCGATGTTGAAATCGCCGGCCAGGACGACTGTGCCGGCTCCGCTGATGCTGTTATTGACGCCGCTGGTGGCACCGATGACAAACTTGAGCTGCGCGGCGGCGGAGAGGGTCAGTGTGCCAGCGCTGACGGTGGTGTTGCCCGTATAAGTGTTCACGCCAGAGAACGTGGCCGTGCCCGCGCCGGACTTGGTCAGCGCGCCACTGCCCGCCAGATTGGCGCTGACGGTAAACCCGCCGTTGCCAGGGGAAGCCCCGTTCAAAGTAAAGCCGCCGCTGCTGCTCAGCGTGCCGTTTCTGAGGGTACCGTCGGTCAGCCAAACGCCCTTGTTTTGGGTGATGGTCTTGCCACCCAAATCCAGCACGCCGTAGCCAATCCACAGGGCGTTGGCGTTGCTGCCGAGCGTGCCATCGCCGGAGAGGGTGATGCCGCCCGCGTTAATGACCGTGCCCACGGTGTAGGTGTTCGCGCCGGTCAGGGTCAAGGTGCCGCGGGCTGCCGTTACAATTGTGGCAGTATAGCCGCTACCGAGGGCCACTGCGGCATTGCCCAAGAGACTGCCAGCGGGCACGCTGCCAATTTGGTTATTACTGCCCGCTCCGCTGATCACGCCGGCATAGGTTGTTGGGCCCATGTTTTGCCAGACCGCGCTGCAACTCAGGATCAAATTGGGGCTGTTCACCAGCGAGCCGTCATTGGCCATGTTGGCATTATCGCCAAATCCCATGGTGCCGCTGCCGCACGTGTTGGTTGTGTTCCCGCTGTATGTCATAGCCGCCCGGAACCAAGGGCGCGAGCTGGGGCCCGGGGACGCCAAGCTCAGGTTTCCCAAACCGGAAATCACGTTTTTGAAAAACTCGTTTTGCCCGCCTTTGATTAAAATGTTGGCGGTGCCGGCACCCAGCGTGATGCCACGCCTCACCTCAAAGGTGTTATTGTTAACGTTCAGGAACAAGGTGCTGCCATCGTTGATGGTGATGTTGTCAGCCTGAGTGCTGCCGGGGTAGGCACCCAGAGAGTTCGCCGCACCCGTGTTATCGGCCCCAATAACGGCGAGGGTGCCGCCATTGATCACGGTCTTGCCGGAATAGGTGTTGGCGGTGCCGATGGTGAGCGTGCTCGTGCCCGACTTGGTGAGCTTGAAGGCTCCGCTGATGGCACCGGAAAAAGTGAACCCCGCCCCTGAGCTGGCGCTGTTGGCGTTGCCATTGCCGGTGAAAGTGATGTCCTGGTTGAGCGCGATTTTGGGCAGGAAGGTGGGCGCCAACCTCTGGCTGCCGTTCACGCCATTGAGATTGACGGTCGGAGTCGTTCCATCGAACGTCCAAGTATTAGCGCCCGTGCCGATGCTGACTGTGGTTGTTGCCGTCGCCGCGGCACCCCTGCCATTGATCGTGAGGTTGTTCAGGGTGAGCGCCGCCGGATCCATGTTCACCGTGAAGGTGCCATTGCCCAAGGCCGTGGTCGTGTCGCTGAACAACGTGACCCCGGCATCAGTGGCAGATACGGGCACTCCGTTTACATCCCAGTTCCCCGCATTGGTCCAAGCGTAGGTCCCAATCGTTGTTGGTGTGAATGTGTAGGTCGCGGCGTGGGCGGATTGCCCGGCAAGCAAAGTGGACAAGATGGTGCCGCAAAAAACGGCGCGAGACAGTCCGTAGACGTGAGGAATTTTCATTATGGTAGTATTGTTTTTTGGCGTTTTTCCACAAGCTTGGTTATGCCAATGGAGTTGATCAGCGCACTCATGTTGTCAAGCCCGACCGTTGTCAACCTTTATTTTGCCTTATCAGCCAGGCGGTGGGTTCATTTTTGGGGTTACGATATGCGAACGGACAAATGATCGGCCATGACAGGCGTGAACGTGAACAGTCGGTGGCGAGCTGTTCAAAACCCTCATTCCGCGACTCTCGCGCCGGTGTAAATGGCCGCGTCCAGGCGGTTGAGGGGACGTTTGGCGGACCAGCAGATGCCACGGTAGGCGAGGACCCGGAAGAGGGGGTCGTCGTGCGTCCATGTGAAGTGGCAAGGGATGCAGACGAAGATGCGCCCGCCGCCGCGTTCCACGCTCCAGGCCTGCGGTCGCGCGGCGCCGTCGGCATCCATGGCGGCGATGGTCGTGGTGCCTTCGCCTTCGCCGAGCAGGTTCCAATAGGGTTCCTCGGGACGAATGTCGGATCCCGGGAAACCCTTGGTGATTTCGTGCGGGCTGTATTTCAAATTCACGTCGCCGCGCATCCATTTGTTGCCGGTCCACGCGCGACCGATGCGGTCCGCGAGCGCCTTGGGTTCGGTGTTTCCATTGATCGAGAAATGCAGAAAGACAAGCCCGCCGCCGCGCGCGAGAAAGGCGTCCAAGTCGGGAGCCTTGGTGGCGTCCCACACGGGGTTGTTGTGAAAGAAGGCGATGACATCCGCGTTTTTGAACTGTTCCGCCGTCGGCCATTTGTCCGCAGGTTCTGTGGAAACACCGGGAACTCCGGCGAGAATTTTTGTCCAGCGTGCGCGCCACACCGGGTAGTCGTGAAAGCCGACGTCGATGTGCCCGGCGTCTTTTTCCGCCGCGCAGAGAACGATGCGGAAAGAGCGTTTCTTTTCCTCGTCGTTCATCGGCTTCACCGCGGCGAGCACGGTCTCGACTTCCTTTTTCGCACGGGGTGCGGGCATTTCGATTCCCTGCACGGTCGTCGGGCTGGGCCATGGCTTGGTGATGTCCACAACCGGCGCGGGCGGGGGTGCGGGGGAGCTTGGCGGTTCTTGTGCCGAAGAGATGGCGAGGTTGGCGGCGAATGCAGCGAGGGCAATGTGGATTTTCATGATGTGGAAGCGGCGAGTGAGGTGATGGATAGTCTGGCTGATTTATTTTTTGCGGTTGGTGAAATGGACCCAGTTCAAGTCGAGTACGCCGCTCTTTTGCGGTGTTCCGGCGCGCGCGATGAAGAACAGGTCGTTCACGCCGCCGGGGTCGATGACGGGGATGGTGACCTCGCGGAAATCGTTCGCCGTTTCGAGCAGTTCGGTTTTCGCGACGATCGTGCCTTGTGGCGAACCGGCGCGCACTTCGAGCGAAGATACAGCGTGCGGCGTGAGGTGGAGAGTGAGGCTTTCGATGCCAGCGAGATTGACGGTGGAGAATTTCAGCCAGCCGTCGTTCGACAGGCGCGCGACGAGGCCGTGCCCTCCCTCCATGAAGTCCACGATATCCACGCCCTGCGATGCATCGTTCATGGCGGCTTTGCGTTTGCGCGCGTGCAAGACGTGCCCGGCGATTCCGCGCAGCGGCGGCAATCCATTCGTGCCATTGTCGTTGTAAGCAGCGGTGATCACGAATACGCCGCCGTCCTGACGCTCTCCGCCGACCGTTGTTCTGAGCGAGCCGCTCGTTCCCGTCACGGCTTGCGCATCGGGTGCGTGCGCGAGGTCGAGAATCCAGTCCGTCATGAGTTGTGTTTCAGCAAGCGAGTGCTGCGGATGCGGCGGCATCGGGGTTTGTTGTCCCCACACGCCCACGCCACCGGAGATGATTTTGGCAGAGAGCTTTGCGGGAGCGGTTGCATCGCCGTCGTATTTTTTGGCGACATCCAGATATGCCGGGCCCGCTGATTTTTCGCGGATGGTGTGGCACGCGAAGCATGTCGTGCGTTGCATCAGCGCCAGGCCGGGATGGACGGCATCGCCACTGCGCGCCGCGCGATAGGCGCCCTGCACGACGACGCGCTGCGGATCAACGGCGTCGCCGTCCTCTGCGTCGGTGACGCGCACTTTGAAATCAATCACGTCATTCGCGTCAAAAAATCCACCATTCGGCGGCGCGAGAATCTCCACGACGGGTATCGCATTTCCCACGGTTATGACCGTTCGCGCTTCGCTCACAGCACCCGCAGCATCTGTCACCCGCAGCGAAACGGCATGCTGGCCCGGTTCGGTGAAAGTGAGACGCGGTGTTGCTTCGGCGGAAGTTTTTCCGCCGCCAAAGTCCCACGCATACTTGAGCGCATCTCCATCGGCATCGTTCGAGGCGGACGCATCGAAGCGCACTTCGAGTGGTTGTTTCCCGGCGGGCGGCGACGCGTTCAACGCAGCCACCGGCGCGCGATTTCCGCGTCGATAGACGATGCGCGACAACTGCCCGTCTCCGTTGCCGTGCCATTTGTCGCCATACTCCAGCAGCAGAAGCGTGTGATCCGGCGCGAACTTGATGTCGATCGGCTTTCGCAGCGCAAACTGCGGGACGAAGGACTCGATGCCGCCGAGTTTCCCCTCCGCTGTGAGCCGCACAATTTTGATCCAATTGCGCGTCCATTCGTAAATGAACAGCGCGCCGTCGAACTGTTCCGGCAGCTTGAGGTCGGACTTCACCGCAGCATCGAAATGATAAAACGGCCCGGCCATCGCGGAACGAGCGCCGCTGCCAAGCTCGGGAAATTCCTTCGATGCCGTCGTGGGATACCACAGCAGGGCTGGCTGCGCGGGGGGCAGCTCCTTTAGTCCAGCATTGCGTGGCGAATTGTTCATCGGGTGCACTGCATCGAAAGGCTCGCCTGTTTTTCCATCGGCAGTCACGGCGCGATACGCCTCGTTGGGCCCCGTGAACATCGGATGACCGAAGTTACCGGCTTTCGTCGCGAGATTGAATTCATCAAATCCCACCGATCCCCATTTTTGATCCGTGTTCGGCCCCACATCGCCCCACGCAATCCAGCCCGTCTTCGGATCCACCGAAGAATGAAATCCATTGCGCACGCCCATCGCAAAAATCTCCGGCCTGCCCTGCTTCGGATCGGAGAAAAGATTCCCTGCAGGTATGTCGTAGCCGCCATCGTCGCGCGGATGAATGCGCAGGATCTTGCCGCGCAAATCCTGCGTGTTCGCGCTGGATCGCAGCGAATCACGCAGCAGCCCGTGTTCGGAAATATCAATCGGCGGCTCGGGAATCGGCGGCGAGTTGTCGCCCGTGCCGAGGATCAGGTTCCCGGTCGCCTTATCGAAAAACAGCCCGCCGCCCATGTGAATCGCACCGCCATATTCAATCGGGTATTCCAGCAGCACTTTTTCCGAGGCCAGGTCGAGTTTTCCATTCACGCCAAACGTGAACCTCGCCAGGCGCTGAACATCCTGTTTCGCCGCCGGGCAAAAAAACAAAAATACATTTCCGCTGTTCGCGAAATCTCCCGCAGCCGCCACGCCGATGAGACCAAGTTCCGGTCCCGACGCCACCGGCAGACTCCCCACTCTCACCAAGCTCCTCGTCACCGCGCTCCAGCGTTGCAGCGTCCCGCCTTGCTCGGCGAGGAGCACGTCTCCATCCGGCAGCGCCTCCATCTGCACCGCATCATTCAGCCCCGTCGCCAAAACCTCGCGCTCCAGACGCCCTGGATCGTAAGTCTCTTCAGCGTCGTTGACCTCCGCCGTGATTGCGGTGATGAAAACAACCAGCGCGTGGTGAAGAAGGGGCTTTATGTACGGCATTGCCATTGTGGATTGAGCGATGGAGTCCGCGTTGGCGCAGACAATACACAGGTAACACCGGTTGCGGGTTGTTTGCTGCCTTTCCCGCTGAGGATCCCAGGATTATTCCGTGTCGCTGCCTTCGTCGGAGATTTTGCCTTTTGACATACCCAAGGTCGGCATCACCTTGCGCATGAGTTTTTTCAGGCCGCTGTCCTGATCCTCGGCGTGGAGTTCGGCCTCGCGCAGCGCGCGTTCCCAGGCCGGGGCGAAGCCGGGAGCCTGCTCGCGCATGGTGCGCACGGCGGCTTCGGTGATCTGCATGTGGCGGATTTCCGCACGACCGGGCTTTTGCTGGATCGCGGCGAGGTTGATGCGCAGCGTTTCGTTCTGCGCGCGCAGTTGATCGAGTTCCTTTTGCAAGGCATCGTTGCCGCTGGCGTTGATCTTGAGCTGGGTGTTCAAATGCGACTGCAGGTCGCGCAACTCGGCTTCGAATTTCTGCTTCTCCTTTTTGAAGAGCAGCTTGGCCGCAAAAGCGCTTTTCCAGGCAAGGGCACAGGGGAGAAGCCCGACGATCAGACCGAGAACGAAGGGATTGGAGAAAATTTCTTTGAGAGTTTGCATGGCTCGGATACGCGCGGGCGCGGCGGGATTATGCAACAGGTTTGCCCTGCTGTCAAGCAGGAGAATTGCACAAACCATGGATCGTCACGCGAGGGGCGTCGCGCCGACGGCAATTTAGTTCGATGGCGTCGGGCGAATCTTGTTGCCCCGGTCGAGCTTGCTGACTAGCGTGCCGCGCCGTGTCCGCCCTGCTCTCCGCCAATGAAATCCGCCTGTCCTACGGCTACCAAACGCTGTTGGACGGAGTGACCCTAGCCGTTTCGGCGGGAGAGAAAGCGGGACTGGTGGGACGCAATGGCTGCGGCAAGTCGAGTCTTTTGAAAATCCTCACCCGCGTTCAGCGACCGGACTCCGGTGAGATTTCGTTGCGACGCGGACTGCGCATCGGTTACCTGCCCCAGGATTTTGAAATGGATGGCACGCTGAATATTCTGCAAAGCATCGAACAGGGAGCGGCCGATTTGATCGATGCGATCCGGCGCTACGAAAACGGCGAGGGCACGGAAGTCGAGCTGGCGGACTTGCTGCACCTGATCGACCACGCCGACGGCTGGAATCTGCACGCGCGGATCAAGTCGCTGGCCACCTCGCTGGGTTGTCCGCCGCTCGACGCTCCCGTGGGGCCCTTGTCCGGCGGGGAAAAACGCCGGGTCTCGCTGTGCCGCGCGCTGGCATCGCAACCGGATTTGTTGTTGCTCGACGAACCGACCAACCACCTCGATTCCGAGTCAATCTCCTGGCTGGAGGACTGCCTGCGCGGTTTTCCCGGAGCGGTGATCTTCGTCACCCACGACCGTTATTTCCTCGATGAAATCGCCACCCGCATCATCGAGATCGATCAGGGGCGGGCGTTTTCCCATCCGGGAAATTACACCGCGTATCTGGAATCGAAGGCCGTGCGACAGTCGATTTCCGAGCAAACCGAGCGGCGGCGGCAGCGGTTTTTGCGCGAGGAACTGCAATGGGTCCGGGCCGGTGTAAAGGCGCGGTCGACCAAATCGCGGCATCGGCTCGATCAATTTTACGCCGTCGCCGGCATCGAGGCGCCGCCGGAGGAACGGGAGATGGATTTGCTGATCCCCCCTGCCCCGGAGATCGGCAACATCGCGGTGGAAATGGAAAACGTCTGCGTCACGGTCGGCCCGCCCGAGGCGCGTCGATCCCTGTTTCACAACCTAACACTTTCGATCCGCCCCGGCCAGTGTACGGGCATTGTCGGTCGCAACGGTGCCGGCAAAACCACCCTGCTCAATGTCTGCCTCGGCAAACGCCCCCCGGATCAGGGCACGGTGCAGATTGGCAAAAAAGTGCGGGTGAACTACATCGATCAGGGGCGCATGCAACTCGAGGGCAAAGGCTCGTTGCTCGACGAGGTGGCCGATGGCAACGAAAAAGTGCAGTTCGGCGACGAAATGATGGGAGCGAGGGCGTATCTGCGGCGGTTTTTGTTTGATGACAAACGCATCAACGAGCGCGTGGATTTGTTGTCCGGAGGAGAAAAAGCCCGGCTGATGCTGGCCAAGGTCTTGAAAAACGGCGGCAACCTTCTGGTTCTCGATGAACCGACCAATGACCTCGACCTCCCCAGTTTGCGGATGCTGGAAGAAGCGATCGTCGATTTTGACGGAGCCGTGCTGGTGGTATCGCACGACCGCTATTTTCTGGATCGGATCTGCGATCAAATCGTGGCGTTTGAGGACGGTGGTGTTGTCGTGCAACCGGGGAATTTTTCCTACTATCTGGAGAAACGCAAGGCCCGGGAGCAGCGCGAAAAAACGCAGGCCCAGAGTCTGGCGCGCGATTTGTCGAAGATCAAACAGACGGAGCAAAGCAAAAAGCCGCGCAAGCGCACCCTGGCGGAAAGCAAAGAGTGGGAAGGCATGGAAGCGCGGATCATGCAGGCCGAGGAAAAAGTCCAGGCCTTGGAACAACTTCTCAACGATCCGGAATTTCACAGTACACGCTTTCATGAAACACCCGCCGTGATGGGGCAATTGGAAAAAGCCAAAGCGGATTGCGCGATGCTCTACACGCGTTGGGAGGAATTGGACAAAATTGCCGATTAGGGCATTTTCTTTCCCGCCTGAAGTTGACATCACCTCGCCGGCTCTGCGCGACATGATGCGTGCAAGGCAACACTAAAGCAGTGCTCAGAAAAAATGTAAAATGCCATTTTTTTTTCTGGCAATGCGGAGGGGAGAAGGTAATATTGTTTCACATTGTATGGACAATCCGATGAACATTTTGTTCGGCTCGCCGATACTGAAGTGTCGTCGTTCTATCTGATTCAATAAAACCAACCGTCTCTATTTGTATGCCGAAAACCCAAAAAACCAAGTTGAGCAAGCCCCGTCGCGGCTTCACTTTGATCATCACCATCACGCTGATGGTGTTGCTGACCCTGATCGGAATTGGCCTGCTGAGTTTGTCGAGTGTGACCTTGCGGGCCAGCAATCAGGCTGATTCGATGTCGGTGGCCCGCGCTAATTCCCGCATGGCATTGATTCTGGCGATCAACGAGCTGCAAAAATCCGCCGGTCCGGACCAGCGGATCACGGCCCGGTCGGACATTTTAGGCGAAAATTTGGTGCGCCCGCGGCTCACCGGAGTGTGGAAGTCGCGCAATCCGATTGCCACGCCGCCGACCACCGCCGATTACTCGCCGGGTTCGAAAAAAGGAATGTTCCTGAACTGGCTGGTTTCGACCGCCAATTCCAGCGACGCGACGAATCAGGATTTTGCCAACACGCTCGCGAAAGATCCGATTCGCTTGTGGGACAAGGGAACGTTGGGCAACGATGCGCCCCAGGCGGATTTGATCGAAGCCGGAAAAATGCTGGTGACAGGAAGCAACGACCGGATAAGCGCTCTGGCTTGGGCGGTATCGGACGAGGGCATCAAAGCGCGGATCAACACACCGTATGACAAAGCAGCAGTGACCGACGGGGCGAAAACCGCACAGCTGGGGTCCGGTGAGCGGGCCGGGGTGGAATTCATGAGCGGCCTGGATGGCTTGTCGCGCGACAAATTCGAAGTGACCACGCCGACGTATGCATCGATAAAAAAAGGCATCACCAGCCTCAATTCACAGCTCGCGGCAAGCGACCTGGCTGCCAATGTGGCGGGAGCGATGAAGCAGCACACGCATGATTTGACGGCCTATTCCACCGGTTTGTTTGTGGATGTGGCCACCGGGGGACTCAAGGAGGATTTCCAGACGATCCTGGAAAACACTACCCTGCCTGCCGCGTATGCTTCAAAGGGCGTCTATGCCTCGCGGCTCGGCATGTCGGCCGTGCAGGCACCCGGCGACCCTCGATGGGAGTCGTTTTTTCAATACGGTCGGCTTTATCGGGATAAGGTCATCAATTCCAGCGGCGTGCCGTTGGTGAAAGCCCAGACTCCCAACAGCTGGGTGGCAGGCACAGTGCAGCCAGACGTCAATACCGGGCAGGCGGATACGACGACGGTCAACAAAACGCCACCAGCGGGCATGGTGATCATGCCCTCGGTAGCCAAGGTTCAGGTGTTGTTCAGCCTGCAGGGCAACGACACTCTCGAGTACCCCGGTCCGATCGGGGCACCGGTGCCGGACACGGCACCGCAGTTGCACAACCCCCAAGGCAACTACTGGCGCGGCACGCCTTTCCACTACGAGCTGGATTTGGAATACACTCCGGTCATCACCCTGCACAATCCCTACAATGTGGCCATGGAGTTTTCCAATATGAAGGTGGTGTTCAAAAACGTTCCCTTCGCCGCGCAGATCTACCGCAACGGCGTGGCCCAGTGCACCGACGGCCCGGCCGGTACCGGAGGGTTGGTGCCGATCGATCAAATGTTCTTCCGGAGTAACGAACTGGGCCTGGTGAGCAAGAAGTTCGGGATTTCTCTCAAGTCGAAGGGCCCCAGTGGCCAGCCTGATTCGACGACGATCCGCTTGTTGCCGGGCGAGGTGAAAACGTTCGCGCCGTATCTCGATCCGAACCACACCTGGTACATGGAGCATCGTGGCAACCGGATTTGGTGGGATTTCGACAGCAACGACGCGAATAACATGACCCAGAACATCGTCGCGATCCCCGGCTGGCGCGGGCACGGCACGGGCTTCGTGCTCGACTGGTGGAACGCAGCGCCCTGGCGCATCGGTGGTCCCGACAAGGAATACGGGCGCTGGGCCGGATGCATTGGCATGGCGCGGAATGACCAGATGCATGTGCGTTTCGCCCCGCGCAGCGTACCCAATCTTTGCCAAAACAAATTCACGATCCTACTGACTGCGGACTTGGCAAGCGGCTCCTCCACAACTGCTACCTTGTCAAAAATCATCGAAGTCGATTACGAAAATCCCGACGGCATGCAGACCTTCCTCTACGGAGCCGGTGGATCCAAACGCTATCCGAAAACGGGCACCGTCACCGCGTTGGATATCGTCGATCACTCCAGCACCCCGCTCAAGGAACGGGTCCGGGCCCGGCCGTTCGCGCTGCTCACCGTGCAGGCGAAAACGACCTACGGTGCGTTTGATGCCGACAAGCGCGATGGCCGTCATGCGGCCAAACCCTGGTCCTTTGCCCACGCGGTGAGCAACGGAACCTCCGGCAAAGTGATCAGCGAGCATCCCGCCAATCACGCCTACGAACTGGATTTGATTGCCTTGGAAAAACAAACTGACGTCGCGGACCTGATTGAAATCGATGGTTCTGACCGCAGCAATTTCATCAGTGGCCACACCTCGCAGAAAGGGGCGAAGTTCGGCGTGATGTATGACATTCCGCTGGCACCCGTGCAGACGCTCGCCAGTCTGAACGGGGTCAACCCCGGCGGATCCTCGGGCTTCCTCCCGCGGATTGCCCAGCCGATCGGAAACTCCTGGGCCTGTCCGATGATGTCACCCTCCTTGTTCAAGGAAGCCGGCGCGGCTTCGTTCCTCAACGACCATACGTTCCTGCTCAACATGGCGCTCTACGACCGTTTCTATTTTTCCGGTCTTGCCACTCAGGTGGGTGCGTTTTCCACGGGCAAGAACTATGCCCAGTTGGTCTCGGATTTTTCGAAAGGCACAAGCCTCACCGACCCGCGCATGGCGCTGCACCTGCCCGACGGCGCCAAACCCACGGACATGAGCGCCAAGCTGGCGGCTGGCAATGCCAACCGCTACGCCCAGGTCGCGGCTTGGCAGAAAATGAACGGTGCCTTCAACATCAACTCGACCTCGGTGTCGGCGTGGAAGGCGATGCTGGCATCGATCCATTCGAACGAGGCGATCTACAACAAGATCACCGGCATCAACTCTTCGGCACTGACAAAACTGCCCGCCACCGGCAGCACGGACGCCCGCATCAGCCGCTTGCGCCTGCCGGTCAGCGCGGCCGGGGAAGTCGGCGCGTTCTGGCTTGGCCCTCGCGAGCTTTACGAAGGCGACCTCGATACACTGGCCACGGAAATTGTCAAACAGGTGCGCAGCCGCGGTCCGTTTCTGTCGATGGCCGAGTTCGTGAACCGCCAGCTGGGCACCGATGCCAAGGCGCAGAATGGCGCGCTGCAACAGGCGATCGAACTCTCGAAAATCAACCAGAAAAGCACGCCCGAGGCGAAACTGCTGGTCAACCAACACAGCGGATACAACATCGACGCAGTCAAGGTCGCGACCTACAAGTACAAGAACGCCACCGCCGGCACGGGGTCGAGCGCCCAAGGTGCCCCCGGAGCGATCAGCCAGGCCGATCTGTTGAATGTTTTGGGCAATGCGGCGACTCCGCGATCGGACACCTTCACGATCCGTGCCTATGGCGAGGCCCGCGACAGCAGCAACAAGATCACGGCGGTCGCGTATTGCGAAGCGGTGATCCAGCGCCAGCCTGAATACGTCGATCCCGCTGACCCGGTGTATGCGATGATCAAACCGCCGCCACCATCGACCACCACCAATCCCATCCTCACCAGCACCAGCAACATAAACTTCGGCCGCAAGATGAAAATGATGTCGTTCCGCTGGCTTGCCAAGGATGAGGTCTGATGATAACTCCCTTCCTGAGGCGAGTCCGTCTCATCAAAACCATGCGCGTCCTATTTGCCATTCTCCTGCTTCCCCTGTTCTGTCACGCCCAACAAACGCGCACGCTGTCGTGTCGTTTCCTGGGTTTCCAAACGGTGGAGGACGAAAACTCGCTGACCTGCGTTGCTCCCAAAGTGGAACTGGCCTGTCCGTTTCAGGATGCGGAAATTTCCCCGCCGGTGATGGTGGTTGCCGTGGACAACGTGATTACCTTCATCGACACCAAGACGCGCAAACCGGCCTGTTCGATCACGGTGCCGGCAAACCTGCGGCAGGCGATTCTCGTGCTGATGCCCGCGCCCAAAACTTCGGCCCTGCCCTGGCGCGGATTTCCCATCGAAGACACCCTGAAAACGTTTCCGAACGGCGGTTCGCTGGTCATCAACATGCATGTGGCCAGTGTCCGCTTCATCATCGGCGAATACAAAAACGAACTCAAACCCGGCGGGCAGAACACCCTGGAGATGCCGAAGGAGCGCGACGACTTCAACATGGCCACCGTGGCGTTTCAATTCAACCAGGAGGAACAATGGGTCACGGCCAAGGAGACCCGGATGCGTTTCACCCAGGGCCTGCGCTATCTGATGTTGTGCTGTTCCGATCCCGAAACCAAGCGGCCGATCATTTCGATGTACCAGGACCATCCCTACGTCGCTCCACCGCCGCCGCCGAAGTAATGGGGAGTGGACGGTCGATTCCCAGCCGATGAAATCAGGAAAACCGATCGCTCTGGTTGCCTGCGACAAGTTCAAAGGTTCGCTCGATGCCATCCAGGCATGCTCCGCCGTGCAGCGCGGACTCGGCGAGGCATGGCAGGTGGATCTTTGCCCCGTTGCCGATGGCGGGGAAGGATTCGTGTCGACGATGGTCGCGGCGATGAATGGCACGATGGTTCGCGCCCGCTGCGAAGACCCGCTTGGACGGGAAGTTCTCGCGGACTATGGATTGGTCGAAGAGAACGGCCAAACCACGGCTTTGATCGAGATGGCGGCGGCGAGCGGACTATGGCGGATCGACCCCGCAGAACGCGACATCGTTTGTGCATCGACTTTCGGCACCGGGCAATTGATGGTCGATGCCATCCATCGGCATGCGGTGACAAAGATCATCATCGGCCTTGGCGGTTCCGCTACCAACGATGGCGGTGCGGGTTTGGCTGCGGCGCTTGGCGTGAAATTCCTCACCGCCCGCGGACCGCTCGATCGGGTGAATCCGCGGACTTTGCGCGATGTGGTGTCGATCGATCTCTCTCAGCGGATCGCCCTGCCGGAAATCATCGCCGCCTGCGATGTCGACAACCCGTTGATCGGTCCAAACGGTGCCTCGGCGGTGTATGGACCGCAAAAAGGCGCGACAGCGGAGGATGTGATTTGGCTGGACGAGATGCTGGGAAACATCGTTGCTCTAACAAAAGGAGAAACCCAGGCGTGCACGGCCGGTGCCGGTGCCGCCGGTGGTTTGGGTTTTGGATTGATGCGTTTTGCCGACGCGCGATTGCAGCCGGGTTTCGAACTTGTTGCCGCAGCACTGCGCCTCCGCGATCGCATAGCCGCAGCGGACCTGGTCATCACCGGCGAGGGCTCGCTGGATGAACAATCCCTTTCAGGAAAAGGTCCAGTGGCCATCGCCCGGCTCTGCTCGGAACACGGAAAACCCTGTGTCGCAGTGGCGGGAAAAGTCTCCGCCGCCGTCGAGGATGCCGGGATTTTCGCCGATGTGGCCGTCATTGCTCCCTGTGGAATCAGTCAGGAGGAGTCCATGGCCCGGGCGGGAGAATTGTTGGAAACCACCGTGCGCAACCGGGAAACCCGGTGGGGCACGATTGTGCGGTCGGACTGAGCATTATTGTTGCAGTCCGCTGCGATCCATCATTATTCTGCGCCGCCATGAAGGTCGTTGCGTTGTTTTCAGGACAAGGTGCCCAAAAGGTGGGCATGGGCAGGGATTTTTACGAGACATCCGCCACGGCGAGGGCGATGCTGGATCACGCGGACGACGAACTTGGTTTCGCTCTATCGCAAGTCATGTTTGAAGGGCCCGAGGAGGAATTGAAGCGCACGTCGAGGTGTCAGCCCGCCTTGTATATGCACGGCCTGATCGCCCTGGCCCTGTTGTCGGAGCGCGTTGCGGAACTCGAAATCGTCGCCACCGCGGGATTGTCGCTCGGGGAAATCACCGCGCATGCGGCGGCGAAGACCCTTACGTTCGAGGACGGCCTGCGGCTGGCGATGCGACGCGGGGTATTCATGGATAAGGCTTGTGAGGAGACCGATGGCGCGATGATGGCATTGATCGGCGGAGAAGAATCCGCGGTTCGCGAACTTGCGGCGCTCTGCGATGTGGATGTCGCCAATTTGAACGCACCAGGGCAGATCGTGCTTTCCGGCACCGCAGCGGGAATCGAAGCCGTGGCGGAGAAATACAAGGACTTCGGGATTCGTCGGGCGATCAAACTCAATGTCGCCGGCGCCTATCACTCGCGGTTAATGCGCAGCGCCCAGGAATCGCTGACCACCGAAATGGCCGGGATCGCGATGCATCGCCCGCAGATTCCAGTGGTTTGCAACTACTCGGCATCTGCCGTCAGCGATCCCGCGGAAGTCCGCTCCATGCTGGAAAAACAAGTGACCGGTTCGGTGCGCTGGACCGAGTCGATGCAGGCATTGTGCGCACAGGGGCATCGACGTTTCATCGAATTCGGGCCCGGCCGGGTGCTTGCGGGTCTGATGGGGAAAATCAACAAAGAGGCCGAGCTGATGAGTATCGAGGATCTCGCAGGTTTGGAAGCGGTGATCGAGAAATGGGGCTGAATTGCCGAAAATGGATTTTTTCAATTTAGATATTGCAAAAACAAAGAATTCTCCTAAGTTTTCGCCCGCCCGAGTGAACGGGGAGCGGTAGCTCAGTTGGTTAGAGCGCCAGCCTGTCACGTTGGAGGCCGCGGGTTCAAGTCCCGTCCGCTCCGCCACTCACTCCGGTTGTTTGATTGTTCTTGTTTTTTCCGGCTTCCCAGTGCTCCTGGGAAGCCTTTTTTTTTCAGGCCAGGATCTGTTGCACCACCTTGCCCGGCACGACACCAAAGGGTTTCAAATCCACGCCCAAGACGCGTTTGGACAGTCGGTCGGCATCGATGCCCAGCACATGACAAAGGGTGGTGGTGAGATCGCGCACGTGCACCGGGTTCTCGACCGTGGAAAAGGCGAAGTCGTCGGTCCTGCCGTACGCGGTGCCGCCCTTGATGCCGCCGCCGGCAAGCCACATGGTGAAGCATTTCGCATGGTGGTCACGACCATCTCCGCCCTGCGAATAAATGGTGCGTCCGAATTCCCCGCCCCAAACGACGAGTGTGTCCTCGAACAAACCGAGACGTTTGAGGTCGGTGATCAGCGCATAGGCCGGGCGGTCGGTGGCCGCCGCCAGCAGGGGCATGTGGGCCGCCAGCGCACCATGAACGTCCCATCCGCGCTGATACACCTGGGTGAATCGCACGCCGCGTTCCGCCAGTCGGCGGGCCATCAGGCAGTTGTACGCGAACGATCCCGGGACTTTGGCTTCTTCGCCGTACAGATCCCACGTGCTTTGTGGTTCTTTGGAAAAGTCGGATAGCTCCGGCACGCTCATTTGCATTTGGAATGCCATTTCATACTGCTGGATGCGCGCGTGGGTTTCGGGATCGCCCACCGCGTTGTAGGTTTCCTCGTTGAGCGCCGCAACGCCATCGACCAAGGCCCGCCGCATGTCGCGGGTCATGCCTTCGGGGTCGCGCAAATACAACACCGGGTCTTTGCCGGTGCGCAGCGGCACTCCGGCGTATTCGGTGGGGAGAAAAGAACTGCTCCACAATTTGGGCGTGACGGTCTGGGTGTTGGTGCCGGGAATGCTGTTGGAATTCAGCACGACGAAGGCGGGAAGGTTCGCGTTCATGCTGCCGAGGCCGTAGGAAACCCACGCACCGAGGGCGGGACGACCGGGAAACATCGCACTGGTATTCAACAACAGGATCGCCGGTTCATGATTGATGGCATCGGTGTACATCGAATGAATGAAGGCAAGGTCATCGATGCATTTGGCGGTCCACGGCAGCAGGTCGCTCACCCAGGCCCCGCGCTGGCCGTATTGCTTGGCCGCCCAGGGCGATGCGGTGACGACATAACGCGACTGCCCGGAGGTCATGCCCGTGGGGCGGAAGTCGGGCGGAAATGCCGAGGGTGGCATGTCCTTGCCATCCCACTCTTTGAGTCCGGGTTTGTAGTCGAACAAGTCCATGTGCGGGGGACCGCCGGCCATGAACAATTGAATGACCCGCTTGGATTTCGCCGGTCGATGCGCCGCGCCCAAGGCACCATGGCCATGGCTTGATTCCTCCGCGCCGGCGGGAGGATCGAACAAGCTCGCCAGGCCGAGTGCTCCGAGCATTTGTCCGGACTTCGTCAAAAAGTGCCGGCGGGTAGCCGCGTGTTTCCACTCGTGTTTCAGCGCCGCTGGGATCGGCAGGTTCCAAGGGCTGGTTCCTTCGCCGTGATGGTCGGGGCAGGGTGAATGGGGCATGGGCGGAAAAGGTTTCATTTGTTGAGCGCGGCGTCCGAATTCATGAGCATGCTGGCGAGGCCCATCCACACCGCGTGGTTCACCGGGTCGATGGATTCGTCGCGTTTGATTTCGCCAACCGCCAGCATTTTTCCGGCGCGTTCGGCATTCATTTCCTTGTTGAAAATTTGCTGTGCGTTGGTCAGAGCCGCGAGTTCTTTGGCAGTCAGCGGTCGACTGAGCAAACGCACGGCCATGAAATTCAGGCGTGCGGCATCGTCGGTCGGCACTTCCTTCAGCGCCTTTTCCGCCATGGCACGTGCCGCCTCGAGAAAGGTGGTGTTGTTCATCAGCGCCAGTGCCGCGAGCGGCGTATTGGTGCGGTTGCGGCGGGCGCACGATGCCAGGCGGTCGATGCCATCGAACACCTCGAGGTCCGGTTGGGGCATGGTGCGTTTGTTGAGAATGTACATGCTGCGTCGATACAACACCGGTCCGTGGTGGTTTTCGTAACCGCAGCAGTTGGTGCCGACGACCGAAGAAAAAAGCCCCGGTGGCACGTAGCTCTTGAAACTCGGCCCGCCGAGTTTTTCGGTGTTGAGCAAACCCGCCGCCTGCAGCGCGGCATCGCGGATTTGTTCTGCATCCATGCGGTAGCGCGGCCCCCGGCTCACCCAGGCATTGTGCGGGTCGCGATCGGATTTTTCCGGGCTGAGCACGGCGGACTGGCGGTAGGCAGCCGACATCACCAGCATTTTGTAAAGGCGTTTGGCATCCCAGCCGTGCTCGCGGAAATCCACGGCGAGAAAATCCAACAATTCCGGATGCGACGGGCGCATGCCGACGACACCGAAGTCTTCGGACGACTCGACCAGTCCCGCGCCGAAAAGCTCCTGCCACATGCGGTTGACGACCACCCGGGCGGTGAGCGGGTTGTCGGACGAGGTCACCCATGCCGCAAGGCCGAGGCGGTTCGGTGGCGAGCCGGGTTTTTGCGGTGGCAAAAAGGATGGCGTGTTCGGATAGACCCGCTCTTTCAGCTGGGTGTATTCGCCGCGGGCCAGGATGTGGGCGAAGGCCGGGGTTTCCTTTTCACGGCACACCAGAGTCAGCGCGCCGATCTTTTCTTCGTAGGCATCGCTCAGCAGCTTGTAGAGGAGCTTCGGATCGTTGCCGCTTTCAAGGACCGGTGGCTTTTGTTTGGCGGTCAATGCATCCATGTCCTTCTGCGCGGCGGCGATTTCCGCCAGCAAGGCGTCGCGCTGTTCGGGGTGACGCGTGAAATAGGCTTCGACCGCGCTGCGTTTCTCGAACGGTGTCCACACCTGTGCATAGGGGTCTTGTCGAGCAGCCACGGCTTTGCTGACATCGGCTTGCGCCAGGAAATCGGGCTTGCGAGCGAGAATGCCCGCCACCGGATCTTCAAACGGCAGACGCGCGGCTTCTTCGGCGCTCAATGCCCGATTGTAGAAACGCACGTCTTCGAAACCGGTTTGCCGCGAGGGCAGCGAGCTGGTGTCGGCTCCGGAGCGACGCGAAAACATCAGCGGTGCCGGGGTGCGGATCGATCCGCTCAGCGTGTCCGCCGTGACCGTGAGTGCCATCGCTTTGCCGTCGCGATAGACTTTCACGCCCGCCGCTTTGCCGGAACCGTCGTAACTTACCGTCAAATGCACCCATCCCGGTCGAGGCAGGGTGTCGCCGCTGACACTGATCGCGTTGTCGGGCCAATGATGGATGAGTTGCACAAGCAACTGGTTGTTTTCAACATAAAGATTCCAACCGCGCAGATCGCCACCGTCCATGCGGGAAATGATGGTGCCGGAATTGGTGCCGAACTCCTGGTGCGCCACCACTTCAAAGAGGCGGATCCACCCGGAAAACGTGAAGGCCTGGTCTTTTTCAAAGTCGCCGACATCCGCGCAGGCGAGACGGGTGTTGTCGGCGGTGCGGAATGAAGTGACGAGGTTCGGATAGTCATCCCAAACCGGCGGCGATCCTTCGCATGGGTGTTTTTTGCCGCCGATGCGCTCGGTCACTTCGGACCCCTTGGACTCATCGAGCGGAAACCACGCGAGCAATCCATCGCGCACCTGCTGCGGCCCCGTGCCGAGCCATGCGGTTATGTTTTTGCTTTCCTTCTCAGCGAGAGCGCGCAAGGCAGCCTCTGCTTTGGCGCGACGGCCCAGCGCGGCATCAAAGGCCGGTCGATCGGCGGCTTGACAGAGCACCTGGTTCGGCTCCCAGGCGAGATCGTCGCCAGTCCATGATTTCTCGCGGATGTTGCCGAAATAGGCAGCCAGTGAGTACATGTCGCGTTGGGACAGCGGATCGTACTTGTGATCGTGGCACACCGCGCAACCGGTGGTCATGCCCATGAACACCGCGCCAAATGCCTCGGTGCGCTCGCGGATCAGGTTGTTCCAAAGTTCCTCGACAATCGTGCCGCCTTCGCCGGAGGAAATGCCGGCGCGCACGAATCCCGATGCCACCAGCGCATCCTGATCGCCGTCGGCCAACAGGTCCCCGGCCAGTTGCTCGGTGATGAAGCGATCAAAGGGCTTGTTGGCATTGAAGGCCCGGATGACGTAATCGCGGTAACCCCAGATCGAACGAAAGACATCGTAGTGAATGCCGTGACTGTCGCCGTAGCGCGCGTAGTCGAGCCAGTGCCGGGCGCGATGTTCGCCGTACTGCGGTGATGCCAGCAAGCGGTCGACCACCTTTTCGTAGGCCTGATCAACGGGCGCGGGGTCGTTGACAAATGCGACGCTCTCTTCCGGTGTCGGCAGCAGTCCGGTAAGGTCGAGGGTGACACGGCGCAGCAATCCGTGTCGGTCGGCCTCGGGATTGGGTGCGATTTTTTCCGCTTCGAGTTTGTTCAGAATGAAACGATCCACCGGGGTTTTGCCCCAGCTTTCATCGGCCACGACCGGCAGCGCGGATTTTTCCGGCGTTTCAAATGCCCAGTGGTTGCTGAACTCGGCTCCCTGGCGGATCCATTCGGTGAGCAGTTGAATCTGGTTCGCGTCTAACAGTTTCTCCACGTCCTTCGGCATCCGCTCGTCGGGGTCGTGCGAGCGGATGCGCCGCACCAACTCGCTTTCCTCGGGTTTGCCGGGCACGATGTTGCGTTTGCCCTCGGCATTGACAAATCCCAGTGCGTTGTCGCGCAGGTCGAGGCGCAGGGTTTCACCCGCTGCATTCACGGCTTTTTTGGCGCGACTTGCGGTGTCGGGTCCATGGCAGTGGTAACAGTGGTTCGACAGGATCGGCTGCACGTCGCGGTTGTAATCGATGCGCCCGGCGTGCGGGGCTGCGGCTCCCGCCACGACCGTGCCGGTCCTGCTCTTGCCACAGGCGGCAAGCAGGGCCAGCAAGACAATCAACAGTATGCGGGAACAGGACATCGGATGAAACAAAACGATTCCGCCGCCCATGCGAGGGAACGCCGGGACTTTAGCGCACGAAATTTGAGAAAACAAGTTCGAGCACGACCCGGCATGAATTCCATCATGTCCGGCGGTCTCGATGAACAGCTCGATTATTTCTTCAACACGATCACATCCGAAGCGGCATGGTTCATGCGGCCACCGCCGACGGTCTTGAATCCATAGATGTAATACGCCGTTGTATTGCCGGGGATCGGTTGTTGCGAGACCAGTTCACCGTTGGCGAGGTTGCACTGGATGAAGTTCCATTTGCGGTCCTTCATCAAGCCGCCGGCGTTGGTGAAATACACCCATGCCTCCGAAAAGTCGCCTTTGTATTTCGAACGAATCACGCTGCCAGGATTTCCCGTCGGCTTTTCGATTTTCGGCAGCGGCGGTCCGCCTTTGACGATGTTGTCGGCGAAAGTATAAATTTCCGGCGCGTCCTCCCAGCAGTTGCCGTGACCATGGGCGAGAAACGGTCGCAGGCACAGGCTGGTCGGTCCGGCGGCGGTTCGGGCGGATTTGGCGACGATGTCGATTTGAAAAACCGGATCGGCCACGCCGGTGACCCACAACATCGGCATTTTGGCAAAGGGCAGATGAGCCGAAGGATCCCACTTCTTCCGGTAGTCGCCGAACTGTGCTTCGGTCATGTTCGTCGGCGGAAACCAGCAGGCCAGGCCGGGGTTGTCGCTTTCATGAATGAAGCCACCACCATAAACCGGGATCACGAAGGCAAAACGCGAATCGATTCCCGCGACCGCGCTGACCAGTGTGCCGCCCCACGAAATCCCATTCAGACCGATTTTTTTCGGGTTGATCTCGGGAAAGGATCGCAGCAGCGAATGCGCGCGGATGATGTCGGCAACGGCGTGATAGTACCACTGCTCCTTGTCGGGCAATGCGCGATCACCGAACCAGTCGATGCGCGAGGGCCCGGCATTCGGATGTGCAGTACCGACCGGGGCATTGCCTTCCAGTCCGTGCACATTGCCGCCGGGCAGGTGACCTTCCAGGTCCATGACGATCGCCGCATATCCGTGGTTGTTCCAAGTCCGGACCCATCCCGGATAGGCAGTGCCGCCACCACCGTGGGCGCAAACCACCGCAGGCCAGCCGCCAGCCGGTGGCGTGCCCTGGGGTGCGGCGTAGTAGGCGAACACCCAGGTCGGTTTGCCTTTGTAGGGCAGTCCCTCGTAAAACAGGGATTTCATTCCAGCGGCCGGACGTTCCGCAGCAGGATGTGTCGGCGGCGCCTTGGCGAGCGTGGCGGTGTCCCAGACCGCTTGGGCTGCGGGGTTCGCCGCTGCTGGGGGCACGGAAAGTGCGACAAAGACGGAGATAATGGCGAGCCACGCGATTTTCTCCGCAGCGGATTTACGTTTCTTGTGCGGATTTTCGAGGGCGACCGGGGGATGTGAGTTTGGGGATCCGTGGTTTTTTGATTGCATAGGGAAGTGATGGATTGATGGAAAAAAGCAGCGGGCAGAACCGTTTTCGAGGGAGAAAATTACCACCGCGACCTTGCCCAATGATACAGCTTCAGGCCCGTGGCTCTATCAAGTCATTGAAAAAAGTGCGGATCTTCCGCCATTCACATCCGCGCCAGCTCGATGTGGCTACTCCTCTTTTTTCTTCGCATCCGCCGCCGCTTTCTTCTTTGGTGCGGGAGCCTTTTTGGGTTTCTTCACCGCAGGCTCAGCAACGGGTTCGTTGACGATGCGGTCAATCTCGTCCGTGTCGATTTTTTTATTGGAATTGACATCGAGTTTGGCGGCCATGAAGTCCTGTTTTTCGAAGGCTGCGGTCACGGCTGCGCGCTCCGTAGGGTCGAGTTTCAAATCCTTGTTGCTGTCGTATCCCGTCATCAACCATTCAAACAGCGGCGAGTGACCGGGAAAAGCCGCGGGCGGCGTGGCAGGTTTCTTGGAACGTTTCTTGGCAGGATTCGCCGCGGGTGCATCCGGAGGAACTTCTGGAGGTGTTGCCGGTGGTATTTCCGCCAGGCTGCGAGTGATCACGCCGACGGCGAGCGCGAAGAGGAAAGCACAGGTTTTCAAATTCATAAGGTTGTTGAGCCTGAAACTACGGAACCCGACTGGTGTGTCGAGGTTTTTTTCACATGGCTCGTGCCGTGAACAGCATGTTCCCTGATCGCGGGCAACTCTCAGGATCGGAAAAAGGCGGGAAGATTTCGGGCGAGCATATAGGCGGCGACGAACCACATGCCGATGGCGAAAACCCGCTGCAGCGCGGCTCCCGAGAGGCGGGATCGCAGTGCGCCGCCGACAAACATGCCAGTGAATCCGCCGCCGATGAACAGCGCGGTGACGGGCATCGGAAACTGTTGCCCGTGTGCGAGGTGCGCGGCCAAACCGGAGAGCGAGATCAGGAAAATGACGAGCAGCGATGTTGCGACCGCGCGATGGATGCTCATGCCGGTCACGTAGAGCAGCGCGGGAACGATGATGAAACCGCCGCCCACACCGAAGAGTCCCGACATCAGGCCCGCCGCGCAGCCGGCCAGCGAGAGCCGCACGTAGCAACCGGGACCGAGCCCTCCACCGGGCCGCACAGTGCAAGGACCAGGGACGGTGCCGGTTTCGACCTTGCCACGCCACATGCGCAGGCCGATGAAAGCCATGATCAAAGCGAAAGCCGAGAGCAACAGCGCGGGGGAAACCTTGGTGCCGATCCATGCCCCGAGCGGGGCGAGCACCATGCCGGCGACGGCAAAAACCAAACCTGCGCGCAGGTCCACTTCCTTTTCCTTCAGCCGCAGCGCGGCTCCGAAACCGGCGGTGATCCCGACGGCGGCGAGGCTGAGTCCGATCGAGGTGCCGACCGGAATGTTCAGTCCATAGACCAGCAAAGGCACGCCGAAAATGGAGCCGCCGCCACCGGTCAGGCCGAGCGAGATGCCGACGATCAAGCCGAAAGCGAGACCCAACAAGTCATGCATCCAGACGTCCATGGGTCAGGCGAGAAGTTCCTGCGGAGCGTGGTCGAATTTATCGGCCACGCAGATCACGTCGCGGCCCTGGCGGGCCAGAAAGCCGCACGCACCAGTGGCGCGCAAGCCGCTCTGGCAGGAAACAATCAGCGGACCGTCAGCAGGTAATTCACCGAACCGCGGACGCAGCCTGGTGTGGGCGATGTTTTGTGCGTTGCGCAAGTGTCCGGCGGAGAATTCGGTGGCTTTTCGCACATCGAGCAAGCCGTACTGCGTGCCGTTGGAAAGCAGCGCCGCGACATCGGGGAATGCAACCGACCGCGTGATCGTTTTACTCCCGGCCGGTGCGGCATCGACGGCGCTGGCAGAGAGCGTGCCTACGATGTTGTCGAAGCCCATGCGCACCAGTTGGCGCACGTATTCTGCCGACTCCGCGGGGTTGTTCACCACGAGCACGATCTCGTTTTCCGGCGAGAGGTAACTCCCGGCGAAGTCGGCGAATTTCTCCGGCGGTGTGAACAGGCTGCGGTGCAGATGTCCGGCGAGGAAGCTGCCGCGTTCCCGCGTGTCGAGCACCACGAAGTTTTTTTCGCCAAGTCGCGCCGTGACTTCATCGAGCGGAAGTTCATGCGGTTGCGGCAGCGTGCCGAGCACGGCGGGACCGACCTTATTGACGCGCTTCATGTTGGCGAAATAGGCGGGCGGTTCGGGTTGTCCGCTGAGGATGAATTTCACGAACTCCGCTTCTGCACCATTCATTGCAAGCTTAAAGGCTGGATTGAACTTCACCTCGTAGCCGAATGTGGAAAGCGGCACCGAGCCGAGCGCTTTGCCGCACGCACTGCCTGCCCCGTGTGCGGGCAGGACCTGGAGATGACACGGGAGATTCGCGACGCGGCGCAGGCTGGCGTAAAGTTGCCGAGCCCCGGCTTCCTGCGTTCCCATCAGCCCTGCGGCCTGCTCAAGAAGATCGGGGCGACCCACATCGCCAACGAAAATGAAGTCGCCGGTTAGCAAGGCCACGGGCTCATCCGCACCGCCGCCGATGTCGGTGACAAGATAGGCAAGGTGCTCGGGTGTGTGTCCCGGGGTGTGCAGCGTCTGAAACCGGATGTTGCCGATTTTGAAAATGTCGCCGTCGTGCAGAAGAGTGACGTTGGCAAGGTCGCGCGCCCATTCGCTCTGCCAGTCCGACCCGCCTTCGGCGGAAACATACACGTGCAATGCGGGATCGGCCGCGAGTTCCCTTGCGCCGCTTACGAAGTCCGCATGGATATGCGTTTCGGCAACGGCCGTGAGGCGCAACCCTTCCTCTGCGGCGGCCGCACGATAGCGGTCGATGTCGCGCTCGGGATCGATGACGATGGCCTCGCCGGTTTTTTGGCAACCGATGAGGTAAGCGTACTGCGAGAGATGCGGGTCGAAGATTTGACGGAGAAACATGGCGGGTGTCGTTGGAGTTTTGGTTGTCGATGAAAACGGTTACTTTGCAGGGCACGAGCCACCGCGTTGATTCCACGGGAGCTTGGAGATCAACATGCCCATCGCGCAGGTATCGGTGATTCCGGCAAAGATCAGTCCCGCGCCGACAAAGCCGGAGAGCCACATCAATGCGGGATTTACGAAATGGGCGAGCAGCACGCCGCAGAGCACGATGGCTCCGGCGGCAATGCGCACCTGGCGTTCCAACGACATGACCTTGCTGGTGCCGCGATTCACCGGCAGTCCCGCTTCGGCCCAGGCCAACGTGCCGCCTTCGACGACGTGGCATTCCCTGAAGCCGTCTTTTTCGAGCTTCTCCGCCGCCTGCTTCGCGCGACTCCCCGATCGGCAAAGCACGAAAATCGGCTGATCCTTGGCAAACCCTTGCTCACCCGCGAGTTGAACCGGGTCGAGCCGGTCGAGCGGCGCAAGATGCACGCCGGGGACATGAACTTCCGCGTGCTCCGCAGGAGTGCGGACGTCGAGAAGGTGGAGTTTTTCCCCGGACTGAATGCGGGATTGGAGTTGGGCGGGAGTGATGGTTTTCATAAGGATCTCTGAGTGTTGTGAAGTTGCGTTTGGGGCTTGGCAGGCATGGAAAAGAAAATGTGGGGGCTAATGGAACGAAGAATAGGAAAGGGGGAAAGGGGAAATTTTAAAGGAAAGAAGTCGTCGCAACAGCGGTCTTGGCGAAGTTGGTTAAGATTCTAACTGATTGTTTCATTCACTGCGAGAATCGTTTTTCCTTCCAACCGGACCTGGTAGAGGACGGAAGGCAGGTATTTCGCGCCGAGGCAGGCCCAGAGTTGATTCCGCTGTTCCATGTTCAGTGGCTGACATTCGACCCTCATCATCTTGATCCGTGAATCAAGGGCCGGAAATTCAGCCTGTGTGAACACGGAACATCGGTGAAAAAACTGCACAACCTCGTACAGGCACCTGAGCGCTGCGTCGGGCCGCGAGAAGTTGGCGGCGCAGAGCACCTGCAGATTGAGGTGCAACGCTGGTTCCGTGATGGCGGACCGGGTGGCGACGCCGTTGTCCACGGGCGGCTTGTTCCTCAGCGTTTGATCCTTCTCCAGATTGACGACGCAGAGACCCAACGAGTCTTTTGCGAATGCGTAATGGCCCGTGTCATCCAGCATTTGCGTCAACATGACTTTGAACTCGGCGTTACCCAAGCTGGCCCGCAAATGAGCGTGTAACTGACCCGTCAGGAATTGTAGCGCGACATCCAACATGACTTCATTGCTTTCTATGAGATTTCTGCGCCGATCAGTAATTCGCAGCCCTGCCACCCGGGGGAATTTTTTCCGCTTCGGCCACGCTGAATTCGCGGTCGGAAAAACGTCAGAACACACCCGTAAGAATGATGTTCAGGAAAAAAAAACCGCGCGACCCGCAGAGCGGAGCCATGAGGGTTGTGCGGTTCAAAACAGTTTTCTCCAGACCTTACTTCGGTTTTTTCACCTCAGCAGGCGCAGGAACGGGAGGTGTTTTGGGTTTTGGCGGGGTGGGAGGAGTAGGCGGAGCGGGCAGAGCGGACGGGGTCTTGTCAGGTTTTGCCTCGATTGTGGCGGCGGTCATCGTATATTCGATCGTGACTTTCGAACCCACCTTCAACTCGCCGGTGACTTTGGTTGCGGCGGTGCGGGCGATTTCCCATTTCTCCTTCTCCTTCTGAACTACGATTTTTGTATCGGTGAGTTCAAGGATGGGACCGGTGACCTGATAGGCTCGGGCGGGTGCGGCGAATCCGATCAGGGCGAAGGAGGCGGCGAGTAGGACTGAATTTTTCATGTTGATACTGTTGTTGATTGATTGCTGGGATTTTGTGTTGGTTTGCTTGGGATCGAAAACGGGGAAAATATGGCGCGCTCCTCGACAGCTTTTGAAACAGGTCGGACGAAGATCCGCACGCGCATGCATGGAACGAAAGAGTATTTTTATCCTCCCCAGTGTCAAGAATTTTACCGACCGCCTTAGTATGGCGATCAAGCCAGGGAGATTCTTAAAGGCAGGGAAGGCTCTCCGAGCGTTCCGGTGGGGGACGGCCACATTTCACCCTAACGTAACCTACCTTCACCCCACGCTATCGTTCGCCAACAACGCCGGTGAGTCAGGAAGATCCTTCATGAGCAAACAACCCTGCCCCCGCCGGAACTTTCGGAGAAACTTCCCTGCCTGAAAGGCATCAAAAGGCAGGGAACGATCTCCGAGCGTTCCGGTGGGGGACGGTCGCGGATCACCCTAACGTAATCTACCTTCACCCCACGCCCTCGTTCGCAAACAAAGCGAGTGAGTCAGGAAGATCCTTCATGAGCAAACACCCCTGCCCCCACCGGAACTTTCGGAGAAACTTCCCTGCCTTTGGAATCAAAAGGCAGGGAACGATCTCCGAGCGTTCCGGTGGGGGACGGTCGCATCACGCCGTAACGCATCCAACCTTCACCCCACGCCCTCGTTCGCAAACAAAGCGAGTGAGTCAGGAAGATCCTTCATGAGCAAACAACCCTGCCCCCACCGGAACGCTCGGAAAAACTTCCCTGCCTTTGGAATCAAAAGGCAGGGAACGATCTCCGAGCGTTCCGGTGGGGGACGGACGCATCACGCCGTACAAGTGACAAACGGGCCGGCTTGGTCGGCTACTTCGACGCCTGCGGTGGTCGGGCACTGATTTCCAGCTCGATGGAATAGGATCCGTCGTCACTTTTTTCCAGCACCTTCATGACCGCGGGCGCGTCCTTGTTCTCAAAGCGGTCTCCCGGTTGAAAAGGAGCGTTCAACAAGTCGCCTTTCGGATAGACGACCACCGAATTCTGTCCGGACGGCAGCGTGGCATCGACGCTGTAAACAAGAACGCCGCTGGCATTTTCAGCTTTGTCTTGATCGCGGAAAGGCTGTGCAATTTCGAAAACAAAAACCTTGCTGGGCTTGGTCGGATCATCGGCGGGTACGGCGATCATCGAGAGACCGGACGATCCATTCAATGGTGTCAGCTTGAATTGATGTTTCCCCGAGACCACATAGGTCTTCCGGTCGGCTTCGAGCCAGGTCAGCTTGTGGCGATGCCAGCCGAGGAAGCCCGCGGCTTTTCCGGCGGCTGACATGAGGTCCCATTCCCCTGTCGGATTCTTCGTACCTTTGGCATCGGCGTAAGAATACAGGTCGGGCAGTCCCAGCAGATGTCCCGTCTCGTGGGCGAGCACATACGGGGTCGACGTGGTGATGTTCAGCGCGAGATTGATCTTCTTGCCTTTGTAGGGGATGGCGATCTCATCGCGCTCGCCGAATGCGGTATTGCCGATATGCGGCAGATTGACCATGATGAGGTCGTAGGCAAGGAAATCGACTTCCGGATAGAGGCGGAAGATTTCGACGAACAACTCGCGATGCTCCTCCGTTGTTTTGCTGCTGTATTCCTTGTGGGACTTGGGCAGGCGACGCCATCCATCGATGTGTTTGATGTCAAAACTCAGTTTTCCATACGATTGCACGCGGAAAAGGTCCTGGAATTTGCCTTCGCCCAGAACTGTTTTGCCCCGCTCCACGGTCGCGACGTCCATCGGAGCATCCGGGAAGTCGACATAGAGCATGATGGTTTTCTTGAGGCCGACGCTGCTGTCATAGATCAACGGATCATTGGGTCCTTCGGTTTTGTAGACATCGCCCTTGGGGTCCAATGCGGGGATTTCCAAAGCGGCGGCACCAAGAATGGCGCTGGCTGCGAGAATTATGCCTAAGTTGAATGTTGTAGTCATTTGTGTGGTTGTCCTTACTTGTTGAGTTTGATTGTGCGGAATTTGTCTTTGTGGATGGTGTGCATTTAAAAGTGCGGGGCTCAATCGAGCCGCTGTTTCGGAGGTGGCGGCGCGGGTGGCGCCGCCGGGCCCGGCGGACCGGGCGGAGGAGGTTCGGCCAGCCGGTTGACTTCGAATTCGAGCGGTCCGTTGAACACGGTGTTGCCGTCCACTTCCCAACCACAGGGGATGCGCATGATGTCGGCAATCTCACGTGCCTTGAGATAGGTTTCAAAGCCATCGGGGTTCACCTTGAAAATCAGGGCGATGCCGTTGTAGGAACTCAGCTTGTAGGCGATTTCATGAAAGCGGCCTTTCGGCTGGTTCATGTCGTCCAGCGTCGCGTCGCCTTTCCCCGCTCCGAAATCGATCTGATAATTGAGGGTGGTGCCGAATTTGTTTTCCGGCACTCTGATCGACTGACCGCGCACGGTGAGGTTGAGCTTGGCAAAATGGTTCACGATCTTGCTCTGGTCGTAAATGATGCGGTCGAGCGCGCGCGGCACTTTGACCCTTTGATGAATGAAGTTGCGCTTCTCCTTATCGAACGCGTCCATCACCATGTCGTGAGCGGTGATGGGATCGACAAGGCAGGCCTGTTTGCCGCGAATGTAGCAGTAGTAAAGTTTTGCGTTCTTCGGAATATCGCGGCTGTTGGGGATGCGCACGACTTTGGGCGGCGCGGGTTTTTCGGAGGGCATTTTGTCGAGCAGCGCCTTGAGGCTGTCGCGCTCGGTGATCATCGCGGAAAGCGCGGACTGTTGTTTGGCGAGTTCCTCCGCGCGGGCGGTCGATTCTTTTTGCAGCGTGGGGATGTCGAAAAGTTTGATGTTCTTTTCCTTCCACTCCTCTTCGAGCAGTTTGAGTTCGGCGGCAACGCCGGGGTCGGCGCGATAGTTGGCAAGGCTGGCGATTTCGGTTTCCGCGGATTTTTTTCCGGCATTGGTCTGTTCGAGCGAAGTCTGAACCTGTGAGACCTGGGCGGCGGTGGCGGGAACCAGATCGGTCAACACCTTGCGGACCGCGTGGGCGATGCTGATGCCCATCATCACCAGCACGATGGTGAGCACGCCGACGACATTGGTCATCGTGTCCATCAGGGCCACGAAGGGCAGCTCATCGCCGTGATCATTTCTGCGCTTGGCCATTTTTCAGAAGTTCATGGGTTCCTTTATTTGCCTCTTCCGCAAAATCTGTGGGTAAAAAGCACCATTGTGGGAAAATAAACATTTGTGATGACGAGCGTAATTGGTAAGTCAAGTGGTCAAAAAAAACAACCATTCCGTTCGCCATCACAGTTAAAAACCTACTCAGTAAATCGCGCCCGATCAAGGGCTTTCTTTTTCGCACCGTCGAAATGACTGAGAGCCCCAAGAAGCTGATCAAAGTCACCATCGAGCCACGCAAAAACAACCGTGCCAAATGCTCTTGCTGCGGCAAATCCGGTCCCACCTACGACACCTCCCCCTCAGTTCGCTCATTCGACTACATTCCCCTCTGGAACATCCCCGTGCGCTTCTACTACCGTATGCGCCGCGTCGATTGTCGTCACTGCGGCCGTATCATCACCGAAGCCATTCCCTGGGCGAGCGGCAAGCACCGCCTCACTAACGACTTCCGCATCTTCCTTGCCCAATGGTCGCGCCTGCTAAGCTGGAAAGACTGCGCTAGGATGTTTCACGCCAAATGGGACAGCGTATTTCGCAGTGTGCAATGGATCGTCCAATACGGTCTCGCCCACCGCGTTCTCGAAGAGATCACCGCCATCGGCATCGATGAAGTCGCCTACACCAAAGGCCACCATTACATGACCCTCATTTACCAGATCAATGATGGAGCACGCTATGAGATGGGGACAGACAAATTATCAAAATTCTTCTTGCTATCAGAGAAGATTGGGATAGGGTGGGGGCGTGCGTCGTTCTAGATGGTTGGTCCCTTGGAAAAAATCGTTGGTGAAACCGGCGATTTACCACTGCATTTCGCGGGTGGTGGATCGGCGGTTTGTGTTTGGGGATGCGGAGCGGGAGCAGTTCCGGATTTTTTTGCGGATGTATGAAAATTT
>CAMAQB010000041.1 GCA_945860285.1 Akkermansia muciniphila
GTTGCCGTTTTGTTCGATTCTCGCATTGCACCATGTACTGCCTGCCAGTATTCCTTGTGGAGTATTGAGTCCAGGGAACTTGCGGTCCACTCGGAAGTTGCCCCGGACATCGCAGATATCGTCATGGTACATTAGCAGCGGAAATGCAATGTAGCTATCGTCGAGCGGATCCCAAGTGCATTCTACAGTGGTTTGTTCCGGAATCCTAAATCCGAGCATTCGGTCGCCGATTAATGTTGGTCCGTAGCCACCAAATCCACCGGGCTCTGCCTCAATTGGTACAACGTGCGCCGCGATTTGGCGATCCTCAAGAACGCGATGAACGGGGGCAGATGCTTGAACACGCGTGAACAATACTGTGCCGCTTTCGGAAAAATCGTCAAGTCGAAGGCTCTCAATATCAGTTACCGGAAGCTCAATGACAGCAAAATGTGGATTAGCAGTTCTTTTCCAATCAATCGTGCCATCATCCGGCGCGGCATCGTTTGAGTTATCAACTCCATCGCCATCTTTGTCGGCGACTGTTGCGTTAGAGTTGGCTTGGACTCCAGCGGCGTAAGCTTGGAGGTTGCTAAGGCTGCTGCCAGGAAAAGTGCCGTCTGCATCGGCACTGTGATTGGGGTTCAAGTTGTGATTCAGTTCCCAGCCATCGGGAAGTCCGTCGTCGTCGCTGTCAGGGGCGTTAGGGTTGGTGCCCAGCACGTGTTCTTCGTTGTTGGTGAGACCGTCGCTGTCGGAGTCAATGTCATCAATGGTGATGTGCCAGAATAGCTTTGGAGGGGTGGGAGAGCCGGGCTGGGTGACGTTGATGCCGCTGCTGTGACTGGTGTTTTCCGCAATGGTGGGATCGCCGACAGGGAGCCAGCTTTCCATATCGGTGCTGGCCTGGAGTTGGTAGCGTTTGCCAATCCAGGTGGGCCAGGTGAGGGTGTAGGTTCCGGTGGTCGCGCTGGGGAGCAGTGTGGTGGCAACGATGCCCTCGGGCGGGTTGGCCCAAAAAGGATCGGTGCCGGCGGCGGCTTCGGTTCGATTGTTCCAGCCGTCGATGTCGGGGTCGGCCGTGGGGAGAAAGGAGTTAAGAAACAGGTTGCCGTTGTTGTACTGTTTTTCCCAGAGATCGCTGAGGCCGTTGTTGTTGGTGTCAAGGATGGCGTGGGCGACTAGACTGAAAAGCAGGGTGTGCAGGAGGATGAGTCGTTTCACTGGGCACCTCCTGCTTCGTTGGTGTTTTCTTTTGGCTTGATGGTCCAGTGTTGAATGATGACGTTGGGTTTGGGATCGGGGGGATTGGCGAGGCGTTCGGCGGCTTTTTGGGCACGCTCGAGCGTGAGGCGTTGATGTTCGGCGATGAGTTCGCTGTGGTTTTCACGATAGATTTCGTGCAGACCGTACAGGGGGGCGAGTTCTTCGGGGCTGGGGTTTCCTTGGATGACTTGAAAGCCGGGCGAAGTAGCGCTGTCGGCGGGCAGTTCGGGAATGATCGGCGGGGAATAGGTTTTTCCGGCGCGGGCAGCACGGGCTGCGGCTCTGGCGGTGTCTTCATCGCCGACCATGAACATGAGCATGTAGGTGGTGCGGTTTTTCTTGAAGCGGCGGAGGGAATCGAAGTGGTGGAAGTTGACATTGCTCCATGCTTTGTAGGTTTGCACGGGCGTTACGCCTTGGCTGTTCCAAGTGATGAGGGTGCGGGTGCCGTCATACACGGTGCAGGAGAGCATCAGTGTGCGATGCGGATCTGCCTGTGCGATGCGCGCATCACGTGCCACGAGTTCTTCGGCAGTAAGCAGTTTTGGTGCAGGTGCTGCTGGTATGGGAGGAAGATCGATGGGGACGATTTCCTGAATGGTGAATTTTTGGCCCTCGCGATAAACGACTTTGGATTCGAGGATATCTTCCGGTGGGACTTCGAGGCCTTGTTGAGGCGCGGAGGGAGTTTCGCTGGCAGCTTCACGGGCAATGGGATCGATCAGAACCGCGGTTTCAATACTGGGTTCTTGAGCATGGAGAACAAGGGCAGCAACTAGGCAAAGGAGTATGATGAATCTCATATGGTTGGAGATGCGCTGCGGGTCAAGTTTTTTTGAGGATAAGCAGCCTCATGTAAAGCGTTGTTACGAATATGACTTCCCCACCGGTTCTGTCAAACATGCATTTATGACAGATTTTTCGGGGGTGTTACACTTCCTTTGGGGGCAGTCCTTCTGACTAACTTGTTGCTGTATCAAGGGCTGTGGCGAATTATGTAATCATCATTATTAAAGCGAAGTCAGCGAAGCCCGCGCCCTGTTAGACTCCCCCCAAGTTCGATTCGAAAACGCCATCATTTGATCCTGCCCCCCGGCAGTCCCCCTGCGGGGCACGTCGCATTTGCTCCTGTCCATCTCGCCCCGCTCGGTTCCGCCGATCCCCTCCACAACAAAGAAGCCACCCTACGAGTCATCATCGAAAAAAGCGGAGACTACCTCATCGGCACCAAAGGCAACACCTCTAAACACCTCAAACAAGTCGAAACCACCCTCAACACCGCCCCCTTTTTGATCTAACATGCGAAGCAGGGCACGGTCGCATCGACAACCGGCGAGCAGCCGTTAGAGCAATCAGTCCCATAGAAGTAGAGCTGCTCTGCGCCCACAGCAGCATAAAAGTGATGCGCGAATGGGAAGAAAAAAACGCGACCGAGCAGAAAGTCACAACCCATATCCGCTAATTCAAATCGAGCCTGGCGGAACACCCCCCCCCAGTGCATGTGAGCACTCGTGCGCGGACACTGGAGCATCTAAAACCGCAGCCACCACAAGCGCGACGACTCCGTTTGGCAAGAAGACCGTCACCGTCACCGTCGCGTGAACGTAGCCCAGAATCTAGCACTAACGCGCAACGCCCTGTTAGCCGTGATCCCCTTCACCGATAAACAAAATCTCCCCTCCCTAATCGCCGAATACCAAAACTCCCCGAGCCTAGCCATCAAACTGATTCTTCACGCCTGCCCCGTCCCATGACCCCCTCAAGCCAATCGCCCTGGGATTTTTTCCTACCAGATCGCCTGCACCAGAATCAACCGGGGCTCGGTGGATTCCAAGTGCTGCAGATGTTCGTGGATCGTCAGGTGGTCCTGCGGTAGTCGCGCCTCCGGACGGATGTCCGCCAGCGGTTCGAGCACAAAACGCCGATACAACAAGCGCGGATGAGGGATTTCCAGCAATCCGTCATTGTAGATCAGGTCGTCGAACAATAACAGGTCGATGTCGATGATCCGTGGCGCGTTCACCTCCGCCGCAGCGGTTCGACCGAGGTGAAACTCGATCGCCTGGGTGCGCGACAACAACTGCTGGTGGGAGCCGTCGTAATGGAAATCGACAACAGCGTTGAAGAAGTCGGGCGATTGGTCCGGACATTGCACCGGGGTTGTTTGATAGACCGGGGATTGCAGAAAGGTCCCTGGCCGGGCCAAGATTTTCAGGCAATCCCGGGCTTTTTGCAAATTCCCGAGACGATTTCCCAGGTTCGAGCCGAGTGCGATGGTGCTGCGGGCCATGGCATCATGCCGGCACGGCGATTTGACGGTCGACGTCCTCGCGGAGGTTTTCGATGATGTATTCCTGCCGGTCGGGGGTGTTCTTGCCCATGTAAAACGTGAGCAACTCCTTGACGCCCTTGCCTTCGATGTAGTTGACCAAGTCGAGGCGGATGTCGGCACCGATCATGAATTTGAATTCGTCCGGCGAAATCTCCCCCAGCCCCTTGAAGCGGGTGATCTCGGGATTTTTGCCCAGTTTGTTCATCGCCTTCTGCCGTTCCTCGTCGCTGTAGCAGTAAATCGTTTCCTTTTTGTTGCGGACGCGGAAAAGCGGGGTTTGCAGGATGTAAAGATGCCCGTCACGGATCAGTTCGGGGAAAAACTGCAGGAAAAATGTCAGCAGCAGGAGCCGGATGTGCATGCCGTCGACATCGGCATCGGTGGCGATCACGACCTTGTTGTAGCGGAGTTCCTCGATCCCCTCTTCGATGCTGAGCGCCGCCTGAAGCAGGGCGAATTCCTCGTTTTCATAGACGATCTTGCGCGCGAGGCCGAAGGTGTTCAACGGTTTGCCGCGCAGCGAAAAGACCGCCTGGGTTTCGACATCGCGCGATTTCGTGATCGAACCCGAGGCCGAGTCACCCTCGGTCAGGAAGATGGTCGATTCCTCGCGGCGTTTGTGTTTTGAATCCAGATGGATCCGGCAGTCGCGCAGCTTTTTGTTGTGCACCTTGGCCTGGCGCGAGCGCTCGCGGGCCAGCTTTTGGATGCCCTTCATGTCCTTGCGTTCGCGTTCGGCGGCAAGGATGCGCTTTTGAATGCTCTCCGCCGTCTGCGGATTTTTGTGAAGGTAGTTGTCAAGATGCTCCTTGAGGAAATTGCCGATGAACGTGCGCAGCGACTCGCCGTTGTCCGGTTTGGTGGTGGCGGATCCGAGTTTGGTTTTGGTTTGGGATTCGAACACCGGTTCTTCGATGCGCACACAGATGGCGGCTTCGATCCCGGCACGGATGTCGGCGGGCTCCCATTGTTTTTTATAAAATCCGCGGACGACATTGACCAGCGCCTCGCGGAAGGCAACCAGGTGCGTGCCTCCTTGCGAGGTGTTCTGGCCGTTGACGAAGGTGTAATATTCCTCGGAGCTTTCTTCGCTGTGCGTGAAGGCGATTTCGATGTCCTTGCCGACCAGATGAATCGGCGGATAGAGCGGCGCTTTTTCCATTTCCTCGCGCAACAGGTCGAGCAGTCCATCCTTGGCGCGGAATTTTTTTCCATTGAACACCAGGGTCAGGCCGGGATTCAGATAGGAATAATAACGGCACATTTTTTCCACCGTGGCCTCGCGGAATTTCGTCTTGGCGGGAAAAATCGTGCGGTCGATCTCAAAACACAGCCGGGTGCCGTTCGCCTCGCTTTCCTTGCGCGGGTTTTTCATGTCCTGGGTGACGATGCCCTTCGAAAACTCGATCGCCTTGGTCTCACCCTCACGCCAGGCCTGGATTTCGAAAAATGCCGAGAGCGCGTTGACGGCCTTGATGCCGACACCGTTCAGCCCGACGGTTTTTTTGAACGCTTCGCTGTCATACTTCGCTCCGGTGTTGATTTGCGCCGCGCAGTCATACAGTTTGCCCAGCGGAATGCCGCGGCCGAAGTCGCGAACCTCGACGCGCCCTTCGTCGTCGATGTCGATGCGGATCTCCTTGCCGTAACCCATGATGTGCTCGTCAATCGAGTTGTCGACGGCTTCCTTGAGCAGGATGTAAATGCCGTCATCGGGCGATGAGCCGTCGGCCAGCTTGCCGATGTACATGCCGGGCCGCATGCGGATGTGTTCGCGCCAGTCGAGACTTTTGATGTCGTCTTCAGTGTAGGATGCCATGTTTCGGAAAAGTTAAGCAACTTGTAGTCGACTTTCCCGGGACGCGCAAGGGTGGATTGCTCCGCATCCTCAGCCGAAGGATCCGGTAATGTAGGCTTCGGTTTTTGATTCGCCGGGGTTTTCAAAAATCTTGCGGGTATCGTCGAATTCGACAAGTTTGCCCAGATACATGAACGCCGTTTTGTCGGAGCAGCGGCTGGCCTGCGCCATGTTGTGGGTGACGATCACGATGGTGTAGCGCGACTTCAATTGGTGGATCAACTCCTCGATCTTCAGCGTTGCCAGCGGGTCGAGCGCGGCACAGGGTTCGTCCATCAACAGGATTTCCGGCTGATTGGCGATGGCCCGGGCGATGCACAATCGCTGCTGCTGTCCGCCCGAGAGCCCGAAGGCGCTTTGCTTGAGCCGGTCCTTCACATCGTCCCACAGGGCGGCATCGCGCAGGGATTTTTCGACGATTTCCGCAAGCGCCTTCTTGTCCTTGATCCCGGCGATGCGCGAACTGTAGGCGACATTTTCGAAGATCGACATCGCGAAGGGATTGTATTTCTGAAACACCATGCCCACCAGGCGGCGCAGTTCGAGCAGATCGATATCCTCACGCATCACGTCAATGCCGTGGATTTTCAATGATCCTCCGGTGATTTTCGCACCTTTGATGCGGTCGTTGATCCGGTTGATGCAGCGCAGCAAGGTGGATTTTCCGCAGCCCGACGGGCCGATCAGCGCGGTGACCTGATGAGCGGGAATGTCCATATTGATAGCCGTCAACGCCGTTTTTTCGCCGTAGGCAAAGCAGAGGTTTTCGATCTGAATGGCGGTGTTCATCGGAAAGTTCGAGCAGTTACCATTTCAACTTGGCGCGCATCTTTGCCCGCAGCACCATCGAGCTGACCGACATCAGCGCCACCAGCATGAGAAAGACAAACACCGAGCCGTATTGCGCGGATCGGGTGTATTCCGAATCAGGAATGCGGGCCGCCAGGGTGTAAATGTGATAGGGCAGCGCCTGCACCTGCGACGAGAGGATTTCGAAGGGATTTTTGATGCCCTCCCATGGCAAGTCGTCCTTAGCGGCGACAGCGGCGGTGAACATGATCGGCGCGGTTTCACCGGCCACGCGGGTGATCGCCAGCAGCGATGAAGTGAGAATGCCCGGCAGCGAGTAAGGCAGCACGCTGCGGCGGATCGTTTGCCAGCGCGTCGCCCCCAATGCCAAAGAGGCGTCGCGAAACCCCTGCGGCACGGCCTTCAGCGATTCCTCCGAGGCGGTGATGATCACCGGCAAAATCATGCAGGCGAGCGTCGCGCAGCCTGCCATCAGCGAGGAGTTCCAGCCCTGGAAGCTGATCACGAAATCGCCGATGTAGAGCGGCAGCACCAGCAACGAACGGCTGGCCGGCGCGCTGGTGATGACCGGCACGGCGAGCACGAAAACCGAAAAGCCGAACAGGCCGAAAACAATCGAGGGCACGCCCGCGAGATTCAGAATCGCCAGTCGCACCGCCTGGATGAACGGACTCTGCCTGGCATATTCCGATAGATAAATCGCCGCGCAAACCCCAAAGAACAGGGCGATGACGATCGCGCCGAGAGTCAGCATCAGAGTGCCGACGATCGGACCGACGATGCCTCCACCGGAATAGGAAAAACTCTTGTGGTTGAAGACCGCATCCTCGCCGTGTTGTTTCAGGTATTCACCGTATTGCGAGGCCGGCATTTTCTGGCGCGTGCCCTGGCTGTCGTCGAACACATGCAGCGTCTGGTTTTTGTCGAACAGAAACGAAAGGTTCACATACGGCGCCTTGTCGCTGATCAGCGTGGGGCCGCCGTCGACGATGATCTTGCCGAAAAGCAGCATCGCGACAACAAGAATCAGGTAAGTCAGCCCGGCGAGAACCGCTCGAACGAGCCAGTCCATGCGCCCGCCTTTGCGGGTGCTCTTGCGGATCAATTTTTCCTCGGTGATCATGCGCTCAGTGTTTCATCTTGCGGGTGAAATGATGGGCGGTGGCATTGATTCCCAGCACGATGGCAAAGAGCAGGATGCCGACGACGAAAAGTGCGCGGTAATGCACGCTGCCCATGGGAACCTCGCCGAGTTCCTGGGCGATGATGCCGGTCATGGTGTGGGCGGGTTGGAAAAACGCGCCGATGCCCGATGAAAAGTCGGGGATCTTGATGCGGTTGCCAGCGACCAGCAGAACCACCATGGTTTCACCGATGACCCTGCCGAAGCCGAGCAAGATCGCGGCGAGGATTCCGGAAAACGCGGCGGGAACGATGACCCGGAAGGTGGTCTGCAATTTCGAAGCACCAAGAGCTTCGGACGCTTCCGCATAAGCCCCGGGCACGTTGTTGATGGCATCCTCGGCAAGCGAAAAAATCGTCGGAATGCTCATCAAAGCAAGCAGACAGCCGGCGGTGAAAATGTTGAGGCGTTCGTCCATGGGAAACCCGGGGAACCAACTCAGTGCAGGGCTGGTCGACAGTGCGCGCAGGGCGTTGCCCACCACAAAAATGCCGATGAATCCCATCACCACCGAGGGAATCGCCTGAATGAATTCGATCACCGGTTTGATGATTTTCTGCTCGCGCTCCGAGGCGAATTGATTGGTGTAAATCGCGGCGCCGATGCCCATCGGAATGGCGATGAACAACGCCACCACGGCAACCATCAACGATCCGGTCAGCAGCGGCAGGATGCCATAAAAGTCCTGCCACTCTCCGCCGGTGATCCAGTCTTTTCCTGTTAGAAAAGAGATCACCGCCGCGTCCAGTCCGACCGGTTTTGCCCGGTCCCACGATTCAATCGCCGCCGGGGCCGCAGCTAATGCCGCAAGATGCACCGGCAACGCCGCGCGGGCCGCTTTGGTGAGTTTGATGGCCTGGGGCTGGGTGTAGGGATACCACGGCTTGTCGATAAATGCCGCGACTTTTTCCTGCAAGCTGCGGTGCATCTCCACGCAGGTGCCTTTGCTTTTCATCAGCTTCTCCATGCTGGGAGCGATGTCGGGAACCTCGGCGATCGCGGCTTCCGCTTCGGTTTTGAGACGCTGACGTTCGGCCTCGGTCTTCGCCGAAGCCGCCGCCGCAAGCAGGGTCTTGCGGTCGCGTTCGATGATGTCCGCTTTGGTCAACGCATCTTTGGGAACCTTGACAAGTTGGGTCATCTCGCCAACCCGGCCGCCGAGCCCGCTACCGGCCGCCTCGAATTCATCGATCAGAGCGCGCATCTCCGCCAAGGGCGCGGCGAACTTCTGTTGCGCCGCCGCGTATTCCGCAGCGAGGGTGTTGACGAATTCCGGAGTATCCTCGTTGTCAATCGGTCGTGTCATCATCGAGCTGATGATCGCGGCGCGCTCCATTTCGCTGAGATGCGGTGTGGGCGGCAGGTTCTTGACTGCCAGCGGCAGCAGCGCGAGATAGCGTTGTTTGACGGATTCAACAAGCCCGGCCGACGGTTTGTCCTGCTTTGCGGTCGAGTAATACACGTCGCGGGCACTGGCGGTGAAGTCATCGATATCGGTCACCAGCGCGGCGGATTCCACACTGCGCTGCAACTCGCGGTCGGCCAGTCCGTTGATCTCGGCAAAATACGCGCGATTGAGAAGCGAGCCCAGTTGTTCGTGCGCAGTCAGGTTTTTCCGGGAAATGTCCACATATTCCATCCCGGTGATGCGATAGATTTCCAAATCGCGACGGTAACCCGGGAAGAAACCGAGCCCCTCCTTGAGCAGGAATGCAATGATCAACAACAGGATCAGAATGGTCAGGCCGGCATTGGAGGCGAAAAAATAACGGATCAGGCGGTCAAAGGAAATTCCCTTGCGTTGGAATGCCTGCGCGATGATCCGGGAATTTTCTTGAGCCGACATGGAATCAGAATTGAATAGAGCGGCCTTGGCGCGCGGCGACAGGCTAGGAGGACACGCGGCAATGCTCAAGTCAAATAGTCCCGCACCGAGGTTACGGGACTGTCACACAAGAACCGGTCCGGCATCGCAATTCACGCAGCGCAAACCGCATCGGGGTGGGAACGGCTCACGGCTCAGATTCCCGCCTCGATCACGCAGTCAGGCAGTTTTTTCTTGAACTCCTCAATGCCAGCCGGCGTGATTTTGCTGCGCCAAACATAAAGGCGCTTGAGTTTCGACAAGCCAACAAGTTTTTGCAGACCCGCGTCGCTGATTTCGGTGCCGTAGAGGTTGAGCGATTCGAGCGATGCCATTTTCGCCACGTTGTCCAGGCCGGCATCACTGATCTTGGTTTCCGACAGGCGCAATATGCGAAGATCTTTGGCGGGCGCCAACAAAGCGAGCGACTTGTCGGTGATCAAGGAAGCGGAGAGGTCGACGGAGACCAGCCCGGTGATCACCGGACCGAGTTTCGCCATGTCGTCATCGCTGAATTTGCCGCGCATGCTGACGGCGGTGAACGTGAGGCCGCTGGTGGCCTGCGACTCGAACTGCACCGCTCCGGGGAACGCCTTCTGCACTTCGTCGACGGTCTTTTGCAGGGCGGCGCGCTTGTCGGTTTCCGCTTGCGCGGCGGCCTCGGCAACGGCGGGATTTTCCTTCGGCGCTGCGGGCACGCGCTTGGCGATGGCCGCCAGCACTTCCGCGGGGGCGTTGGCTTCGGCAAGTTTCTGGGTCGGCGAGGCACCGGCGTTGATCCACCATTTGATGGTCAGGATTTCGTCCGCTGTCAGACCGGGTTTTTCATCGGGAGGCATGCGCTCGTCGTCATCGATCGGCAAACCAGTGCGAATGATGATGTTGCTCTTGTCGGCATTGCCGGGCTCGATGCCCTTGTCTTCCTTGCCGCCTTTGACGAGCAATTCATAGGTGTCCATGCGGAACTTGCCCTTGACCTTTTTCTCGTTGTGGCACTTCCAGCATTTTTCCTCCAGAATCGGCGCGACCACATCGGCATAGACCAAGCGTTCCGCCGCGGGTTTTTCCACCACGGCGGCGGCGGCGCTGCCTCCAAGCAGCGGTTTCAACGAGGGAGGTGCGTATTTGGTCAGGTAGTCCGGCCCGTGGGTGAGCGAGGCTCCATCGTGGCTGGCAAAAATCATCACACCGGCGCAGGCGAGCAGCAACAACCGATAGAACCACGCGGCGGATGCACCGGAATCAGTCCAGGCCTTGACGAGAAAAGTCATGATCGCCAGACTGGAAAAAGCGATGCCACCCCACATGTGGCGGGTGGCTCCGGGTGAATCCGCCCAGTCGCTTTCGCCCTGAAACAGCAGAAACCCGGCCATCACGGCGAGAACCGATGTCGCCGCCCCGAAAAACAGCGCCGTGCGCGTCGATGACCTGCCGTCACGGCAGAAAACCGAACCCAGTTCGATGAAAACCACCAGCGAAAGAATGCCAATCGGCAAATGCAGGATCACCGGATGAAATCGACCGATGAAACGCACCAGGTCGGGCATTGCTTCGCCGCGCGGAAGTCCCGCCAGATACGGCATCGCCAGCATCCCCACACACACAACCAGGCCCAACACGGTCAATAGAATGGGCTTACGACATTTGTTTTCGAGAATGGCTTCGTTCATTGGATGGCTCAGGATACGTACTGGTATGCGAATTTCTTTCCAAGATTTACCAATCGAATAAATCGGATTGTGCCGCAGGGGATACTTTCGCTTCTCGCACCACCACCCAGCAAGTCGATGTCAGCTTGACCAGACCTGCTGTGTCTAAGTGGGAAAAGTTCCCCTTGTCAACCAGCCAACGATAGTTGTAACGATCTGAGAAAGATTCCTCGAAACACCCTCGCTGCAAAGAAAATGGAATGATCGAGCTCCGATTGATGAAGTGCAATTCGAAAAAACAACAGAAGCCCAATCAAAAATCGTAAATCGTAATTGAAAAATCCCTCTCCTCTCCCAAATCCGTTCCCGGCAGCCAAGATCACCAGTGGTCCAGAAACAGCCCGGTCAAAGAGCCCAAGCCGCCTGACCAGAAAAACCCCGCTGAAAGGAGTCGCCGCATTCTGCTGCGATTGCATTCGGGAACAGAAGAACGCAGCAGAATGCTGCGACTCCTTACATGAGCGCTATGAGATGGGGACATATGAGATGGGGACAGACAAAACAGCATATGAGATGGGGACAGACAAAACAGTGGTGGCAACGGCGGGTCACGTCGGGAGTTCGCTTCGCTCTCGACTTCTCCCGCCCGCCGTGCCACGCCTTGATCGTTGTGCGAAAATTCCGACTGGAATTCTGGGCAGATTGAAGTACAATTAACCCATGAGCGCATTCACACAGATCCGAGAATCCGTCGTAAGTCTCTCTAAACCAGAGAGGGCTGAGTTGGCGGTTTTGCTTCTGGGAAGCCTTGAAGACACCCACTATTGGGTTGATGATGAGGAGGTGACGATCCGGTCTGCCGAATTGGACACTGGCGAGGTGGTTGGCGTTTCCAAGGAAGAATTCAGGAAGCTTTGCGGTAGGTAGGTGGCACGATGAAGCCATTGATCATCCACCCGAGAGCGGCGAAGGATGCCCGAGAGATCGCTGTGAAGTATGCAGATGTCTCTGATGACTTGTGTGACCAATTTTGGAAAGAGCTTGATGATGCAATCGATTTCATCGAGCGCTAACCGGAAATACATCATTATGATCCCACCGGAAGGAGAAGAAGTAATCTCAATAAGTTTCCATACCACATTCTGTTTGAGGAGCGTCTTGAGTGCAATAGGATCATTGTGATTCGACACCATCATCGCAAGCCACGATAGGGACTACGCCGCACATAAACTACCAGCCGAGCAGGCGGATGCAGGCAATGGGTGGTCCGCCGGTGAATGAACCTTGATGTTGATTTTGCCACTCCTGCGTTTGACAGGAATCTCGAATCCGATTAAGGCTTGTGGGCATGAGGGAAATGATCAAACGGGTGTTGATGAGCAGTACCGAACGCCAGGGCGTGACCGTGGCGGGCTGGGTGAGAACGCGCCGGGACTCGAAGACATTTTCCTTTTTGGAAATCAACGACGGCTCGTGCCTGGCCAATCTTCAAGTGGTGGCGGATGCGGGCATTCCCGGATACGAGCAGGTCGAACGGATGTTGACAGGGGCTTCGGTGGAAATCACCGGTCGTTTGGTCGCTTCGGTCGGTCAGGGCCAGCAATGGGAAATGCAGGCCGACTCGATTCGTCTGATCGGTGAAGTGCAGGCGGATTACCCGTTGCAGAAGAAAGGCCATTCGCTCGAATTCCTGCGCAGCCTGTCGCACCTGCGGCCGCGCACCAATCTGCACGGCGCGGTTTTCCGGATGAGAAGCCGCATGTCCTTTGCGGTGCACCAGTTTTTTCAAGAGCGCGACTTCACGCATGTTCACACGCCGATTCTGACGGCCAGTGACTGCGAAGGAGCGGGGGAGATGTTCCGCGTCACCACCCTGCCGCCGGATAAAGCCGCGATGGATGCCGAGGATTTTTTCGGAAAAAAAGCGTTCCTGACAGTCAGCGGCCAGTTGGAAGGGGAAACGTTCGCCTGTGCGCTGTCGAACATCTACACCTTTGGTCCGACCTTTCGTGCGGAAAACTCCCACACCTCGCGGCACGCGGCCGAGTTCTGGATGATCGAACCCGAGGTCGCTTTCTGTGATTTGCAGGGTGACATGGATCTCGCCGAGGCACTGGTGAAACATCTTGTGCAACACGCACTGGAAAAAAGCGACGGCGACCTAACGGTTTTTGAAAAGTTTATCGACAAGACACTGCGCGAGCGCCTGGAATTTGTCGCGGAAAGACCCTTTGAACGGGTGACCTACACCGAGGCGGTCGAGTTGCTGCTCAAGAGTGGCAAGACATTCCAGTATCCGGTGGAGTATGGTTTGAACCTGCAAAGCGAGCACGAGCGTTGGTTGACCGAGGAGTATTTTAAAAAACCGACCACGGTGTACAACTACCCCAAGGAGATCAAACCGTTTTACATGCGCTTGAACGACGACGACAAAACCGTCACCGCGATGGACCTGCTGGTTCCGGGGATCGGCGAAATCGTCGGCGGCAGCCAGCGCGAGGAGCGTCTGGATGTTTTGTTGGAAAACATGAAGCGGCATCACCTGGATCCGCAGGACTACTGGTGGTATGTGGATTTGCGCCGCTACGGCAGCGTGCCGCACGCGGGATTTGGCATGGGCTTCGAACGCATGCTGATGTTCGTCACCGGCATGGCCAACATCCGCGACGTCATTCCCTTCTCGCGCACTCCGGGATCATGTGATTTTTAAGTCACGCCGGGATCACACCTGTTTTGAAGCACGGCGCAGGCGGTCCATGACGGCGACTCCCAGTCCAACTTCGCTGACCGGTTCCGCGAAGATGCAATCGAGCCCTGCGTCGTCGAGTTTGCGCAGCACGTGAAACAGCCGCAATGCCGCTTCCGGCAACTTGCCGTTGCCCGGGCTCAGCGCTTCGATGATCGTCCACGGATAAAGGCCGGTGTATCCCTTGCCGGGCTCGCCGGTATAGGAAAGCAGGCCGTATTTTTTCCCGGTTTCAGGGCGGAAGTCGTCGGCGTTTTCTAACAAAATCAACGGCGTGCGCGGTGCGTAATGACTTTCCAACATCCCGGGGGCGCAGGGCGAACCGGGGTCGCGCGATTTTTTCGGGCGCTCGATTTTGCCGAAATTCTGCAACATTTCCTTTGTCACCGGACCCGGGCGGAGGATGGTGATGGTCGGACGTTTTTCTCCCGCCGTGATGTGAATGATCGTGCTTTCCAGCCCCTCGGAGCAGGCCCCGCCATCGACGATCAGCGGGATGCGCCCGTCGAGTTCCTGACGCACCGCGTGAGCGGAGGTCGGCGAGATGCGTCCGAAGCGATTGGCGCTGGGAGCGGCGAGCGGCTGGCCCAGTTCCTTGCCGACCGCGCGAAAAATTTTATTGGCGCTCTGTCGCACCGCCAGCGTAGGCAGTCCACTTGTCACCAGGTCGGGGATGTCCGGATGTTTCGGCAAAATCAAGGTCAGCGGTCCAGGCCAGAAGGCGTTGAGCAGTTTTTCGACAGTGTGTTTGATGCCATCGGGCACGATTGCCACGCGTGACAACTCGGCGCGGGTGCTGACATGCACGATCAGCGGGTCAAATGTCGGCCGCTCCTTGACGCTGAAAACTTTCGCCACGGAGGCGGCATCGAGAGCATTCGCGGCAAGGCCGTACACAGTCTCGGTTGGCAGCGCCACCACTTCTCCCGCAGCGAGCAGTTCGCAGGCGGCTTTCACGGCTTCCTTGTAGTTCTCGTCCGATGCTTCAATGATGCGTGTGGCGGTCATCCGCGCCGATCATGAGCCGTTGCCCGCATCCGTGCGAGGCGAAATTTTCTTTTTCGTGCGGGCTGGCTATCCATGGTGGAAGGCCATGAACTCGGCGGCGGCCTGCTTGCCCATGTGCCGGCTCAGTGCCTCGATCGGCGACTTCGTGAGGTCGACGAGCACCAACAGGTCTAAAGCGTTGTTGAAATTGCTGTCGACATTGCACGACAGCATGCGCGCGTGAAGTTTGATGTATTGGCGGATGAGGATCGGAACACCCTTGCGGTCGTGTTCCAGTTCCGCGACCATGGCGGCGAGTTGTTCCATGGTGGCAGGGGATTCACCCTGGCCGCAGGAGACATCGAGTTGAAAAGGATTGCGGGGCTGCACCATCGGAGAGAGTTGCTCTTCCGCGTGATGTTGGGTGAGGTAACCGACCATCAACTCCTGCGAGGGTTTGCTGTAAAGGTCGCTGATGCTCACCGGGCCGAAAAGTTTCGAGTACTTCGGGTTTTGCGAGACGAACTTGCCGATACCGCGCCAGAGCAGGGAAAGCGGATGGATCGAGCGCTGGTATTGCGGCGAAACGAAAGAGCGACCCATTTCCAGCGCGGGGTTGATTTCGTCCCAGAACTCGGGATCGAAGTCGAACAGCGAAGCGGTATAGAGTGCTGTGTGGTCACCATTCCTGAGCAGGACATCCGTCCGACCAAGCCGGTATCCACCCGCAATGGCGCGGTCATCGCGATGCCAAAGGAACAAATGCAGGTATTTGCTGTCGTAGGTGTCCAAATCGAAGGCCTTGCCGGTGCCTTCGCCGACCATGCGGAATGACACTTCGCGGAGTCGGCCGATTTCCTTGAGAAGGTGCGGAATGGAGTCGGCGTGGGCGAGATAAACGTCAAAACTTCCCTGAGATTCTAGCAGGCAACCCTCTTGTTGCAGATTGCAGATTTCCCCTTCAAGCAAAGGAAGGGGGAGGGGTTCGATGATCTCGCAAGGGAGCGTCGCCTCGCCAGATTTTTCAGCGGAAATCAAATGAAACATGCACGGATCATCATGCCTGGTCGGCTCGTGGGGTCGATCAAAGGATGATGACACTATTGTCACACTCATGACCCGAGCATGCTACCGTGGACACTTCGGAAAAACAAGCGGATTGCTTCGGATGGTTTGAGATTTGCGTATGCTTCGGGCGCGATCATCGGTTTTGCGCTGATTTCGACTGTTTTCCCGGAAGCGGCGCAAAGGGCGAGCGGGATCAGGAGTGTGCGGATTTTCGGATGGATGGCTCCGAGCAAGTGGAACCACGGTGGGTTGCTGCCGTGGATGAACACCGGCAAGACCTGTGCGGCAGAGCGCTGGGCCAGCGCCGCGAAGTGGGGCGACCAGGGGGAGTCGGCCACGCAGCCTGCGGCGAAGCGCCAGGTGGAAACGGAGCCTGCGGGAAACACGACGATGCAGCCACCGCGTTTCAAGTGCGCCAGGGTTTGTTTCATCGAGCGCACATTGCGGGTCGCAGTCGAAGCATCATTGTCCATGATCGCAACGGGCAGCGTGGCGGTGCGCATGCAGGGGACTTTTGATAGCATCTCGTTGACTATCGTTAGAGAATCCGGCCTTCGTTTCATGACCTCGTTGCACAACGTCAAAGCGTCGGCACCACCCATCGGATGGTTGGCGACAATCAGCAGCGCACCCGAGTGCGGAAAGGGTGAGGGCCAGCCATGGCTGTGGGCCTTCAAGCCGAACTTGTGCACCAGCGCTTCGAACGGGTTGGCCGCTGGGGGCACCGATTGAAATCCCTCGCGCACGTGGCGGATTCCCAGCAGGGATTCAAGCGCGCGAATCCACTTGCGGGTCCGGTGCTTGTCCAGCGGCACATCGAGGGCATCGGCGACATCGAGAAATTTGTCCGGGTCAGACACGTGCGGCGGTGGGAAAGGATCGCATTCAGGCTTCGTCGCGCGCGCCATCGGGCAGGACGATTTCAAATTTCGTTTCCTGTCCGGGAACAGAGGAGACCGAAATTTCGCCTCCGTGTGCCTCGACAGCACGTTTGACGATCGACAGGCCAAGACCGGTGCCCTTGATGGTCGAATTGGTGTGGTTTTGATCGACGCGGTAAAAGCGTTTGAACACGAAGGGCAGGTGTTGGGAAGGAATGCCGATGCCATTGTCGCTCACCGCAATGCGGGTGGCACCGTCCTTGATTTCCGCAGTGACCGTGACGAGCAGTCCATGGCGGGGATTCTGTTTGAGGGCGTTTTCGATGAGGTTGAAAAGCACCTGGGTCCAGTAAAAGCGATCGCCGACCAGCATCAGGCCCGCAGTGACGTGATCGATGTTCACATGCGCCTCCTGGCTGACAATCAAATGCTCCAGCCGCTCCAAAACGTCGAGAACACAGGAGAGGAATTCGAATGGTTCGATGCTGAGCGCCGCGGCTTCGCCCGACTCCAAACGCGAGATCACCAGCATGTCCTCGACGATGCGCGACACCCTATCGGTGTGTTTCGACATGATCGAAAGAAAGCGCGAGGCCTGCGACTTGTCGGTCAGCGCGCCGTCCTCGAGGAGGTTTTCCAGATACCCTTGGATGATTGCGAGCGGCGTGCGCAGCTCGTGGGAGGCGTTGGCAACGAAGTCCTTGCGAACCTGCTCGCTTTGGTATTCAGCGGTGAGGTCGCGCAGCAGAATGCGGAATTTCGCCTGCGGGTAGGACTCGACCGGAAGTGGTGCGACATCCATCAGCCAGGCGTTGGCACCACGGTTTTCGCGCGCTCCGAGAGGGGAAAGCTGTTGCGGTAGAACGATGCGCTTGACGACCGCAGTGTTCTTCAACTCGCTCTTGCGGATGGATTCGATGAAACGCACATCGGGGAAAACCTCCTGCGGTGCCAGACCGATCAAGGGACGGTCGGTGAACAGCTTTTTCGCCGCTGTATTCGCATAGCAGATGCCGCCATCGTGACCGACAAGAAAAAGCGCGTCCGACAGTCCGTCGAGCAACAATTCGTGTTTTTTCCTTTCGATGTCCAGTTCCTGCTCTTGCATCAGTTTGATCCTGTTCCGTTCTTTTTGATGGTTTTTCCGCTCTTGTCGCCACCTGAAAAAGAAAAATGCGGCGATCGCGGCAAGGATTGTGGTGGTGACATTCAGAAGGTTCATCAAGCAGGGTTGACGAAACGGTATCCGACTCCCCGGATCGTTTCAACCCTATCTGCAAATGAACCCAATTTTTGTCGCAATCGTTTCATGTGGGTGTCCAGCGTGCGGCTGATCACGTCGTCGCTGTAGCCCCAGACGCTGCGCAGCATGTCGTTGCGTTGTTGCGGGTGATTGGCCCGCTCACACAAATAGAGCAGGAGTTTGAACTCCGTGGATGTCAGTTCCACCGGCGCGTTGTCGATGTAGAACTTCAACGCGTTTTTATCGAAGCTGAACGGACCGACGACGAATTCCGTGGAGCCCGAATTGACCTGCATGCGTTTGAGGATCGACTGCACGCGCAGCACCAGTTCCTTGGGCGAGAATGGCTTGGTCACGTAGTCGTCGGCCCCGGAGGTCAATCCCTGGATGCGGTCTTCGGTCTGCGCCCGGGCGGTGAGCAAAATGACCGGCACCTGCTGGGTCCGCGAGTCGCGGCGCAGACCTTTCAAAACGCCCAGTCCATTGAGGGTCGGCAGCATCAAGTCCAGCACGATGATATCCGGACGCTCCTTGAGCGCCATGTCCAGTCCGATCTGACCGTCGTATGCTTTCAACACCCGACAGCCGGCGCGTTCCAGATTGAAGCCCACCAAATCGGCGATGTCTTCTTCATCCTCGATGACCAATACTGTCTGCATAGGACGATTCATAAGGGCAAATGGTCACAAAGAAAGATTCGCGATGTGACGAATTTGTTTCATTGGTCGCCGGAAGCATCATTACCCACTGCATGGATGCGGGAAACATGACGAATGTCCTGCGCGTTTCCCAAGAACACCGCGTCTTCCCCGATGTTCACCGCAAGGTCGGCGATGCGCTCCAGCGAACGGATCACGAAAATCAGATGCAGCAGCGATTCCGCCTTGCCATGCGGGGCTTCAAGCTGCCCGATGAAGGTGGTCATGAGGTTGTTGTAACACCTGTCAATTTCCCTGTCCCGTTGCTTGAGTCCCTCGGCGAGGCCGATGTTGCTGTCGGTGAACGAGGTCATCGCATCGCGCAACAAGCCGTCGGCCATGAGGTAGAGCGGTTCAGTCAATGCGACATCCTGCAACTCGGGTCCCTTGCAGATTTTTTTCGCCCGTTTGGCGATGTTCATCGCGTGATCCGAGATTCGCTCGAGGCAGGTGGAGATTTTCATCGAGGAAATGACCAGGCGAAGGTCGGAAGCCACCGGATGATGGCGCACGAGGATGTCCATGCCGCTTTGATCCACTTTGATTTCCAATTTATCCACGTTGGTGTCGTCATCGATCACCGCGCGCGATAGTTCGATGTCGCGATTCAGCAACGCGCTCATGGCACGTTCCAGGTTTTGCCGGGTCATGCCGGCCATCATCAGCACCTGGTCCTTGAGGTTGCGGATGGCGATGTCAAACTCGCGCGAAATGTGTGGTCCGGTCATGGTGTCTCAGGCAATGCGGTCAGCCGAATCGTCCGCTGATGTAGTCTTCGGTTCTCTTTTCAGTTGGATTGCGGAAAATTTTCGCGGTGTCGTCGAACTCGATCAACTCGCCGAGATAGAAAAATGCGGTGCGGTCGGAAACGCGGGAGGCCTGCTGCATGTTGTGCGTGACAATCACGAAGGTATAGTCGCTGCGGAGTTCCCAGATCAACTCCTCCACCTTCATGGTGGCGATCGGGTCAAGTGCGCTGCATGGTTCGTCCATCAGGACAATTCTTGGTTTCACCGCGATGGCCCGCGCGATGCACAAGCGCTGTTGCTGGCCGCCGGAGAGACCGAGGCCCGATTCGTGGAGGCGGTCCCTCACTTCGTCCCAGAGAGCGGCGGCACGGAGGGCTTTTTCTACCGACTCCGCGATCACTTTCGCCCGTTTTTCACCGCGAACCCTCAGACCGTAGGCGACGTTTTCAAAAATGCTGCGCGGGAAGGCATTGGACTTCTGGAAAACCATGCCGACCTCCATGCGCAATCGTGCGACATCGACGTTGCGGTCGTAGATGTCGGAGCCGTTGACCAGAATCGAGCCCTTGGCAATGCGGGTGCCCGGGATCTCGTCATTCATTCGGTTGATGCAGCGGAGCAGGGTCGATTTCCCACAGCCCGACGGTCCAATGAATGCGGTGACTTTGTTTTTTTCGATATCCACGCTGATGTTTTTCAAGGCCAGCGAGGAGCCATAGCAGAAATCGACGTCCACGACTGAAACCGCCGCGGGTGTTGCGCCGGGCGTCACTGTTATCGTCGAAGAATCACTCATCATTCCAACTTGTCGAAAAGAAGAACTACACCGGGGGCGGGCAAGCTCCGAAAGTTCAATTGTGACAGTTTTGTTACAATTTCAGACTCCCGTCCGTTTTTTCCTCCAAAGTGATGCGGCTGACCAGAGAACGGCGGGCACAGCGAAACTCAGCACAAGTGTGAGCCATGGACGCTCGTGACCACTGGCACCGATCCATGCGAAGAGAACCGCCATGGGCAGGCAGCCGCAGCCGAGGGAAATCATATAGGCAGCCAGAGGCATGCGCAGCATTCCGGCACTGACCGAAATGGCTTCGGGCAAAATCGGTACAGCCCTCGACAGCGCAACAACCCAGCCGCCGCCGCGTTCGAACAGGGATTTGCCGCGTTGGAAATCCTTATCGCCGAGAAATTTCACCGCGGTTTTTTCCGAGCACAATCGTCCAAGTCCGTAGCCGATCATGCCTGCGGCAAAAAGGCCGGCAAAGGCATTCAGCGCGCCTTGCCAGGTTCCATAGATGAAACCCAGCGCTGAAATCACCACCGTTCCGGGAATCGGCAATAGCAGGTCTAGCACCAGCATGAGGGCCCCCGCCAGTCCTGCGGAAATGCCGTAGCCGTGAAGAGCGGCAACGACGTTGTTCATGTCCGCCCATTGCGCCCAGTGTCCGCCCCAGATCACCCAGACCAGCAATATGATCAACGAAAATCCCAAAAACCAGAGCAGCAGTCGCATGCTCCTATCGTAAACGATGCCGCTGACGAATGGAAATGATTTTCCCGCCCGCCGTGCATGTTTGCTTGGAATGATCACGCCGATTTGCCATCGTCCGCTCGTGTTGGAAAAATCACAGGGCCTGGTGCTGCGCGTTGTCCGACTCACCGAGACCAGTCTGATCGTGCGCTGGTGGACCTTGGAGCATGGCCGCATCGACACCGTGGCCAAGGGCGCGCGGCGGAATTCCAGTGCCTTTGCCGGGAAGATCGATCTGTTTTTCAGTGCGGAGATCACCTGGCAGCGCTCGAAAAGCGGGCCGCTCCATCATCTGCGCGAAAGTTCGGTCAGCAATTATCGCGAGGGCTTGCGCAAATCGTATGTCAACACTCTGATGGCGGGATACTTTTGCGGACTGATCGAAAAAATCCATGAGTTGGAACATGCCGAGCCGCAGGTTCATGATTTGTTAGGTCGTGCTCTGGACCATGTCGCCACAAGTGGAGCAAGCCTGCGGGCGCTGCGATTTTTTGAACAGGAACTGGCCCGTCTTCACGGGGTGGGAAGCCCTGGTGTCGATGTGCAACGGGCATTGCTTGACATGGGTGCGGGATTGCCTGACATCCGGCGCGAATTGCTGGAGCGATTGTCGCGTTAAAGATTTTTCCCTCGTCAAGAGTGCCCGTCGTGTCATATCGTTTCCCCACAGCGATATGGAATCTACGAATGTCAACCTCATCACCCTGCTTCGGGATCGCGTCGGCGAATTGTGCGGCGAAGGCGATTTTTCCGAAGCCCTGGATGTGGCGAATGCCGCCGTGGGGAAGGCGGAGAAAGAATTGAGCGGTGAAGTTGACAGTATCGAAGCGTTCGCCGCCGCCTTGGAGGTGCGCGGTGATTTGCTGCGCAGCACGGGTGAGTATGAAAAAGCGCGCGACGACTACCGTCAGGCGATCGACAGGCTCGAAGGGCGGCACGATCTTTGTATTCAACTCGGCCGCCTGCATGCGGATCTTGGCGCGGTTCACGACGAACTCGGCAACCTGGAACGGGCCATCGACTTGTGGATTGAGGCGATGCACTATTTTGAAAAAGCCGAGCCTCCCGCATTGCTGGATGTGGCATCGCTTTCGAACAACATCGCCTACCTGAAAAAGTCCCTTGGCGATGTCGATGGAGCGGAAAACTCTTTTCTCAAGGCTCTGGAAATCCTCCACCGCGAGCTGGGCCCGAACAACGACGAAACCGCTTCGGTTTGCAACAATCTCGGCGCACTCTATCTGCAATCCGGATACAATGAACAGGCTCGCGACATGCATTTGATGGCACTCGACGCCCGCCGCAAGCTTTTCGGCGAAACGCACATCGATACCGCCCAGTCGTACAACAACCTTGCTCTTGCCCTTCTGCGCACCGGCGACGTTGCGACGGCCAAACGACATTTCGAGAGCGCCATCGGTGCGCTGGAGTCCTGCGGACCCGAGGCGGTCGAAGAGTTGGAATCGATTCGCGACAACTATCTCGATTTCCTTCGTCGGGACGGAGCCGACGCTTCTGCCAATCAGGTGGAACAGCGGATTGCTGGAATCCTCGCCCAGTGGGAGTGATTCCGGCATTCAGTTGATCCCGGCCGCCGCATGGAAGCAGGCGGCGAAAAGCAGGAGCATGAGTCCCGCCAGGGCGAGCAGGCGGTTCATCGCGTGACCGATCGGATCGTTGAAAACGCGGAACAAAAGGTACATGCCGAGCGTCCATAGGGGAATCGTCGCCAGCACCAGCCAGGGCAGTTGATACTTCATCCACAACAAGCCGGCGAACGCGGCGACCTTGACTTCCAACCATACCAGCACCCGCGCTCCGCGCTCTCCCATCCGCACGGCAAGGGTCATTTTTCCGGTGCCCGAATCCTCTTCGCGATCGCGGAGGTTGTTGATCGAAATCAACACGGCCGACAACAGGCCGATTTGCAGGCCGAGCAACATTGCTTCGTTCCGCCATTCGCCGGTCTGGATCAAGACCGTTCCACCGACGGCGACGAGTCCGAAAAAAATCACCACGAACAATTCACCGAGCCCTTTGTAGGCCAGTGGCAGCGGCCCACCGGTATAGCCATAGGCAAAGTAGAGGCTTGGCAAACCGATCCAGATCACCGGCCAGCCCGCCTTTCGAAAAAGGATCATGCCGAAAATGGCAGCGAGCCCGAGAAAAAAAGTGGCTGCAATGAGCACCGTGCGCCGGGGGATCAATCCGCATGCCGTGACCCTTCGGGGGCCGAGTCGTTTTTCCGTGTCGGCACCTTTGCGCGCATCGATGGCATCGTTGAAAAAATTTGTCGCGATCTGAATGCAGAGTGCCGCGGCCAGCGTGCAGAATGCCAGCCAGGGATTCCATGATCCCTGCAACTTCCACGCCAACACGCAACCACTCCACACCGGCACGATCGCGGCGGGCAGGGTTTTTGGTCGGGCTGCGAGCAACCAGTTTTTCATGGCACGCGGGGGAAGCGCGAAAAGTCGGGCTTCCTTCTCTCCAAAAATGCCTGCTTCCCTTCCTTGCCTTCCTCGCTCATGTAATACAACAAGGTGGCATTGCCCGCCAAATCCAACAAGCCCATCTGACCATCGCAGTCGGCGTTCAGGGCGGACTTCAGGCATCGCAACGCAAGCGGAGAATGCGCCAACATCTCCCGACACCACTGCAAGGTTTCCTTCTCCAGTTCGGCAAGTGGCACAACCGTGTTGACGAGACCCATTTCCAGCGCCTGTCGGGCATCATACTGGCGGCACAAGTACCAGATCTCGCGGGCTTTTTTTTGTCCGACAATCCGTGCGAGGTAACTCGATCCGAGCCCGCCGTCAAACGATCCCACTTTCGGACCGGTCTGTCCAAAGCGTGCGTTGTCGGCCGCAATTGTTAGATCGCAGACGATGTGCAGCACATGACCGCCGCCAATGGCGTATCCCGCGACCATCGCAACAACCGGTTTAGGCAGCGAGCGGATTTTTTTCTGCAGATCGAGCACGTTGAGACGCGGCACGCCGTCGTCGTCCACGTATCCCGCATGACCGCGGACTTTTTGATCGCCGCCGGAGCAGAAGGCAAGATCACCTTCGCCGGTCAGCACGATCACACCGACATGCGGGTCCTGATGGGCCAGTTCAAATGCCTGCAACATTTCCGCCACGGTTTTGGGGCGAAAGGCATTGCGCACCTGCGGTCGGTTGATGGTGATCTTAGCGATCCGGCCTTCATCGGTCGTCTCATATCGAATGTCTTCAAACTCGGCTGCTGTGGTCCACATGGCACGGGAACTATGCACCATCAAGTGCCGATTGGCAATGCCTCAGGCGCGATGCGGGAATTATTCGGAAAACAAATTGCCCAGCCCGCCAAGCACGCCGCCCTGCTCCTGCGTGCCGCCGCCCGCGCCGACGATGCGCGCCGCCATGCGACCGAAAGGCAGGCTTTGCAGCCATACCGTGCCGTGACCCTGCAGGGTTGCGAGGAACATTCCTTCGCCGCCGAAGACCATCGACTTCAAATTGCCCGCACGTTCAATCGAGTAGTTGATCTGGTTGGTGAATGCGACCAGGCATCCGGTGTCGACCAACAATTTTTCGCCCTTGAGTTCCTTGCGAATCACCATGCCCCCGGCGTGGAGGAAGGCCAGGCCGTCGCCGTTGAGGCGTTGCAGGATGAATCCCTCGCCGCCGAAAAATCCGGCACCCATTTTTTTGTTGAGGGCGATGCCGACCTGGGTGCCCATTGCCGCGCAAAGAAAAGCATCGCGCTGGCAGAGCAGTTCACCCCCGCATTGCGAGAGATCGGCGGGCACGATGGTGCCGGGATAGGGAGCGGCAAACGCGACGGTTTTTTTGCCGCTGCCGCAGTTGGTGAAATGGGTCATGAACAACGACTCGCCTGTCAGCGCGCGTTTGCCTACCTGCATCAGCTTGCCCATGAACCCGGTGTCGGGCGTGGACCCATCGCCCATCTTGGTTTCGAAAGTGATGCCCTCATCCATGTAGTTCATCGCACCCGCCTCCGCGATCACGGTCTCCTGGGGATCGAGTTCGATCTCCACCATCTGAATGCTTTCACCAAGGATCTTGAAGTCGATTTCGTGCGAGCGTTTGCCCGACGACTTTTGCGGAAATGCCGGCGGAGCCGTGTCGTTGGCGAAGAGGGCCGGCAGCACCTTGCCCGCGGGCTCCCATTCGGTCATGCCCGAAGACCAGACGAAAGTGCTGCTCTTCAGCGTGCCATTCTGCACAAGTTCGTTGAGGTTTTCCTCTTCGATGCTGCCATTGCTGCCCGACGGTGTGTGATAGTGCCACTTTTTCATTTCGAGAAAGCTGTAGCAGATCCAAACTGTTGGGGAAATGAAAAAAACAACGATTATTCCACTTTGCGGACGTCACAATGGGACGAGGATAAATCAACACGGCGGGTCAGGCATGATCTTTGTGACGAAGTCGCGCACCACGCGGAAAAAAACATCGCTTTGCTCCCAGGGAACCCGGTGACCGCAGTTCGCGGCGACCTGATGACTGGCACCAGGGATTTCCTTCACGCAAGTTCTGGCCAACTCCGTGAACTTTTGATCCCGCTCGCCAGTCAAAAATCGTATCGGAATGTTGACCCTGGAAAGGTCGGCCCGCAAGTTGCGCTGTCGACCGAGCGACCAGTCGATGAAACTGCGCGCAATGGCTTTTCGGCGCGATTGCAGAAGCCGGCGATCACCCCATTCGAGCACTTGATCTTCCTTTGCTTGCAAAACGACCTGGGCCTGCCATTCGTCGAGAAACGTTTCCCAATCGCCCTCGCTGCACTTTACAGACCAGTCTGAATCTATTTTTTGTCGGCTTATTTTTTCTGCCTGATCCTCCAAACCTGGATGAGCGGAAATGATCATAGCCGCGCTCCATGGATGGAATTTTTCCAAAATTGCATGCAGGGCTATGCGTCCTCCCATAGAATAACCGACCAGTATGTTTGTTCCGGGATTTGCACTGGCTTCCGCATTCAAGCGGGCAGAGGTTTGCTCCAAGGATTGGGGGCCGGAATCGAGATACTGCCACAAATCCACGGCCCGGACATCCATGCCGAGGGCGGTCATTTCGTCGACAAAACGCTGCCAGTCCGCTGCCATGCCGACGGCACCATGCAGGCACCAGAGCGTGATGGGGGGGCGATCACTCATGTCAAACGGTCCCAGCGCTCCCAGAATTCCACCGTCTGTTGCCGATCAGGGATGATTTCGAGCAAAGTCATGGTTTCGCCTGCGGTAAAATTGTCGAGGTCGTCGGGTTGGCTGACGCGGCAATGATTCATTCCCCACATCGCCGCCCAGCCCGCGAGTTCGATGGCATGGGGGTTCACCATCAGTTCGCGGGCCGTGCTTTGCATGTCCGCGAGTCGCGGGAGTCGTTCAAAAATCCGACCACCGCCATTGTTGATCACCACCAGCACCCGGCCCTTGGTTTCGCACGGGCCGAGCAGGAAAGGTGCCGCCAGATCATAGAGGGCGGTGAGGTCGCCGACCATGGCCCACGCGTTTTCCTCGCGGGCGGTCGCCCCCAGCCAGGTGCTGAGTTGTCCGTCGATGCCGTTGGCACCGCGGTTGGCTCGGACCAGTGGCACGGGTCGTTGGTGCTGGGCAAAAAGGTTCCACTCGCGCACTGGCAGACTGTTGCCCAAAAAGATCGATGTGGCAAAGGAGGCGTAGGCGGATATGGTCCGCACCCAGGCGGCTTCGCTTTCGGGAAAAGACTCGAGCAAATCCTCGATCTTGGCCGCCCGACGCGAGGTTTTGAGGAAAAATCCCAAAGGATCGCCGATGCGTTCCACGGAACCCATTGATTTGATGATTTGCTGCGCCGAACCCTTGAGGCATTGCGATTCCCGCGCCAATCCTGTGAATCCGCAGCGGCTGATCGACCAGACCTGGGTGTCGGGAAGTCGTTCCAAGTCTCTCCAAAACCTTCCGGTTGGTATGTCACCGATGCGGAGGACTTTCGCGGGCGGATTTTCGCGCAGCAGGCGGTCGCCATCAGGCAGTCCGAGTTTGCCTAAGGCTTCGCGCAGCCCACTGGTGGCATCGGCGAGCACCGGGACCTGCAGGTCATTGAGAAAGTGCCATACTTCTTCCTGCTCTTCGGGCTCCAGGCCGCCGAGAAGTAAGACAAGCCCGAGTCCGGTGTCTTCGCGCAGCCAGCGGGCAAGCGGGCCGACGGTCAATCGACTGCGTGATTCGGGCTCCGAATCTGGAACGATGGTTGGCACCGGAAAAACACCGGGCGAAAATTCCTCCTCGAGTTCGACATTGCAATGCCAGGGTCCGATTCCCGGCCAATCTGCGACGTTGCCAGCACCTGCATAAACTCCGAACAGGCCGACTTGTTCAATAGCCTGGGGTGCTCCGGTGCCGCGGAATCGCGCGGGTCGGTCGGCCGTGATCGCGAGCAGCGGGCGTTGTTGATAGAAGGCCTCGATCATCGACGGAAGGAGTTCCGCCGCCGCAGTGCCGCTGGTGGTCACGACCGCGCAGGGCAGGCGTTGGGAAATTGTGCGACCCAGCGCGAAAAACCCCGCACTGCGTTCCTCGAAATGCCGCCAGAGTGTGACCAATCCCGCCTGCTCCGCCTGGGCGAGGACTTCGACCAGTGCGGCGTTGCGCGCGCCGGCGCAGATTACGAAGTCGCGCACTCCCACTCGAATGGCGGCGGCGATCACTTCGCTGGCTACGATAAAAGCATCCATCAGCACTTTGTACACGCAGCGACCACAGGCGGCAAGGCTCTTTCCCTCAATGCTGCGATTGGCTGACCCATAAGGTTCGGCGAAATTGACACGCCCGGGTTGCGCGGAAATAAAAAGTGTGTATGGTGCCGCCGCCATCCAGAATCGATATGCCGACACTCTTTGATCCAATCACGATAGGTTCCGTTTCCCTTTCTAACAGAATTTTCATGGCGCCGTTGACGCGCTGTCGCGCCGAGGATGGACACGTGCCCGGCGAGCTGATGGCGGATTATTATTCGCAGCGCGCCAGTGCTGGATTGATCGTTGCCGAGGCGACCATGGTCATGCAGGGCAACTCGTCATTCTGGCGCGAGCCGGGCATTTATTCCCAAGCCCAGGTCGTGGGTTGGAAAAAAGTCACCGACGCGGTTCATGCGGCGGGCGGAAAAATTTTCCTGCAACTCTGGCATGGAGGCCGGGCCTGCCATCCCTTGCTGAATGGCGGTGTTCAGCCGGTCGCTCCGAGCGCATTGGCAATCGTGGGCGACGAAGTGCATACTCCAGAAGGGAAAAAGCCGTACGTCGTGCCCCGCGCGCTTGCCGACTACGAGATCGCTGGCATCGTCGAGGGCTTTCGCAAGGCCGCGGAAAACGCCCTCGCAGCGGGATTCGACGGAGTGGAAATCCACGGCGCGAATGGTTATTTGCTCGATGAGTTTCTACGCGATGGTTCCAATCAACGCAGCGGTCCCTACGGTGGATCGGTGGAAAACCGCGCACGGTTGATGCTGGATGTCATCGCTGCGGCTTCTTCGGTTTGGGGCGGCGATCGGGTCGCATTGCGCATCTCGCCACTGAACAGCTACAACTCGATGATCGACAGCGATCCAATCGGGCTCACGACCTGGCTGGCGGGTCGTTTGAATGATTTCAATCTGGCGTATCTGCACGTCATGCGCGGCGATTTTTTCCAACAGCAGCAGGGTGACATCCTGACACCAATCCGCAGCAAGTATCGCGGCGTGGTTGTCGCCAATATGGGCTACAAAGCCGACGAAGCCGCAGAGGCCGTTGGTGCAGGGTTGGTTGATGCGGTGGCCTTCGGTACTGGTTTTCTCGCCAATCCCGATCTTCCCGCCCGCATCCGCACGGGTGCGACGCTCAACGCGCCACATCCCGCGACGTTCTATTCGCAGGGACCCACCGGTTACACGGATTATCCGACCTTGTGAAGATTCGATAAGGGGAGCGGATACCACGGCGATCAACCTAGCAGCCTGTCGGATTTAGCAGGCTTTTGGAGAACGCATCTATATGTGGGCTCGCTATCTTCTGAATACACTCTCTGTTGCGACCACTTCTTTTGTATCTCCTTGAAAATTCAAGAGAGTGTTTCGATTTCAATCTAACCAAAAATGATAACTTATGACTCATCGCGTGGTTCGGTTCGTCGATGAGGAGGTTTGGCCAACGGCTCTGGGTGCCCTTGCACGATTTTTGGGTTTTCAGGCTTTTTGCCCCTGATTTTCCTCGCTCAGACCTTTTGCACATTCATGCCGAGGTTGAAGAGCCGCTTGAGGTTGTAACTGGTGCTCACCAGGATCCATTCAAGACTAACTTTCTCCTTGCCGCGAAGCAGGAACTGCCGAAAGCCGATGGCTTGTTTGATGATGCCAAAGACAGGTTCCACGGTTTCCTTGCGCAAGCCGTAGAGTTGTTTGCCTGCTGCGGTATCTAACCGATGCGCCATCCGCTGGGCCACCGGTGCGTCTGATGGCGGTGGCGGCGGGTCGTCGCGCACTTCGAGTTGGGCCACGCTGCGCCCGTGACTCTGACGTTTCAGGGCTGCGTAAACGGTAGTGGACGGGTCTTCGGATTCAACGATTTGAACGGCGTTTTCACTGTTGGGAACTTGCATGGGAACTTGCATGTCTGGGAACTTGCATGTCTGGGAACTTGCATGTCTGGGAACTTGCATGATGCGAATGGACGGGATTTTTCTTGATAAATTGTCGTGCGATGGGTGGCCCGGGCTGCGTATCATCCTCGCGCGCAGTGGAAACTTCAACTGATGGAGGTATTGATTCCCCCATCCCGCTGGGCGGAAAAACCAACCAAAATCAAAGATCATGTATAAAAAGACAATTCAATTGCTGGCACTGGTGACGTGCTTGGGATTCATGAATCCGGTCCGCGCGGCCGATGATGCCAAGCCGTATGATACCTTTGGCAAACGTGAAGCCATTCGCATGGTATGCCTCGGCGACAGCATTACCCAGGCCGGGGCCTATGTCTCGGCTCTCCAAACAGCCCTGGGCAAGCAATGGGTAGTGACCAACCTGGGCAACAGTGGCGCCACCCTCCTCAAAAAGGGCGACAAGCCCTACTCCCGGTTGCCACAATTTGCCCAAGCCATCCAACTCAAGCCGGATGTGGTCACCATCATGCTCGGCACCAACGACTCGAAACCCGCCAACTGGAGTAACAAGGCGGAGTTTGAAGCCGACTACAAATCCATGATTGATGACCTCAAGAAGGCCAATCGCAAAGTGGTCATTTATTGTTGTGTGCCGCCGCCTGCCGGGGGCAACAAGTGGAGCATCAACGGCACGATCATCAAGGACGAGGTCGGCCCGCTGGTGCGCAAGGTCGCCAAGGACACGGGGTGCTATGTCATCGACCTGCAGGAGCCGCTCACCGGCAAGAACGTCATCCCCGACGGCGTGCATCCCAATGTCGATGGCCACAAGCTCATGGCGTCCTCCATCTATCAGGCACTGACCGGTAAACCCATGCCCGCGGAAGGCGCGGCACCAGCAAAATAGCCAGAGGGAACGGAGTTTTGGTGAATGGCGTCAGTACAAGAGCGAAACAAGAGTAGTTTTCAACTTATTTACGGCTGGTTTTATGGGGTTGTTTTTGAGGTCAGCGCCGTGCTTTTTACTTTGCCAGAAAATCGGTGAGTTTTTCTAACGAAAAAGTGTTCACCACATCCTGCTTGCGCAGCCGGCCATTGCGGGCTTGAAGGATGCTGCAATGCAAGTATTGCAGTTGCGCGGTCGAGTGTGCGTCGGGAATGATCGAACACAGCACGCCTTTGTCGCGGGCGCGGTGCCACCAGCGCCAGTCCATGTCGAGGCGTTTCGGGCTGCAGTTCAGTACGATGATCAGCATATTGTCCTGGAACTTGCATGCTGAAATAACTATTCAATTAAATGGTTTTGCGTTTTCTTTGGGTGCTGCCGGGGCTGATCTCTTCAAGGCGTTTGCGACATCTTTCAACTTTGGCGAGTATCTCTTCAGCCGTTGCTGTCCACACGAATGCTGTGGCCCGCTCATTGTGTGCTTCGATGA
>CAMAQB010000042.1 GCA_945860285.1 Akkermansia muciniphila
GACACCGCAAAAAAACGAAAAAATCCGTTGCTTTTGGAATACAGTTACTGCCTGAAAGGCATCATTTGCTGATCAATTGCCTGTTCATTCGCGAAAACCCGCGTCCGGCAGGATGCCGGCCACAGCCTGCGGGACGCAGGCGCTCCCCGGGGAGATTGCCTTTTGATTTTGACAGAGCCCTTGCTTCACCGCCGTGGATGGGTCGATGAATTTTTGCGACTTTACAACCTTGGCGATAAGCTCAGGTTTGCTGCCTGCGCGGATAAAAACCCCTGCGGCACCGCGTATTCGAAAGACAACGACATGAAAAAGCTTCCTTTTCCCATCATCCCACTCCTTTCGCTTTTCTTTCTTCCATGGGTTCGCGCCGAGGAATGGAAACCCGCCGAGGGACCTCTCAAGACCCGCTGGGCGAAGGATGTGTCGCCTTCCAATGCATTGCCCGAATATCCGCGGCCGCAGATGGTGCGCAAGGACTGGCTGAATTTGAATGGTTTGTGGGACATCAAACTCGGCGACGGCACGGAGAGCAAAATCCTCGTGCCCTTTGCCATCGAGTCGGCCTTGTCGGGGGTGATGAAACACTCCGACCGCATGAGCTATCGACGCAGTTTCGAGGTGCCCAAGGAATGGGCTGGCCGGCAGGTGCTGTTGCATTTCGGCGCGGTGGATTGGGAGACGAAAGTCTCGCTCAACGGCAAGGAACTCGGCGTGCACCGCGGCGGATATGATGGATTCAGTTTCGACATCACCGCCGCGTTGAAGGCCGGGGGAGCGCAGGAAATCACGGTCGATGTTTTCGACCCGACCAACGACGGCGGTTATCCGCGCGGCAAACAGACATTGACGCCCCGAAGCATCATGTACACCGCGACGTCCGGCATCTGGCAGACGGTGTGGATCGAGCCAGTGGCTGCATCGCACATCGAAGCCTTGAAAATGGTGCCCGATGTGGATGCTGGCAACCTGCGTTTGACAGTGACCGGCAGCGGCATTGTGGAGGCGGTCGTCAGCGATGGCGGCGCGGAAGTTGCCAAAATCAGTGGGGAAGCCGGTCAGGAACTCAAGATCGCCATCGCCAATCCGAAACTGTGGTCGCCGGAATCCCCGCATTTGTATGATATCGTGGTCAGCTTGAAATCAGGCGAAAAGACGGTCGACACGGTCAGCAGCTACTTCGCCATGCGCAAGATCGCGCTGGGCAAGGATGAAAAAGGTGTCACCCGGCCGATGCTCAACGGCAAATTTGTTTTCCAGGTCGGCCCGCTCGACCAGGGATTCTGGCCCGACGGCATCTACACCGCGCCGACCGACGAAGCCCTGCGCTTTGATATCGCGGAGACGCGACGGCTCGGATTCAATACGACGCGCAAGCACCTCAAGGTCGAACCCGAGCGTTGGTACTACTGGTGCGACAAAATCGGACTGATGGTCTGGCAGGACATGCCCAGCATCAATTCGTATGGCGGCAAGCAGCCGATCGACGCGCCGCAATTCAAAACCGAACTGATGGAAATGGTGCAGGGTCGTTGGAATCATCCATCGATCATCATGTGGGTGGTTTTCAACGAGTCGCAAGGCCAGCACGACACCGAGCAGTTGGTGGCGGCAGTCAAGGAGCTCGATCCGTCGCGCCTGGTCAACAATTGCAGCGGTAATTTCGACAAAAAGTGTGGTGACGTGATCGACATTCATGTTTATCCCGGTCCGGGTTCGCCCCAGCCCGAAGAGAATCGCGCGGCGGTGCTCGGAGAATTCGGCGGCCTCGGTTTGCCGATCGAAGGCCATGCCTGGGCGAAGCGCAGTTGGGGATACAAAGGCACCAACAGCATCGAGGGCCTGACCCGCGGATATGAAAAACTGCTCGCCAAAGCCTGGGAGCTCAAGGACAGCGCCGGACTCTCGGCGGTGATCTACACCCAGCTCACCGATGTCGAGACCGAAGGCAACGGATTGCTGACTTATGATCGCGAGATCAACAAAGTGATTCCGGAACGCGCCGCCGCGGTGAACACCGGCAAGCTGCCCCCCGTGCCGGTGCGCAAAGACATCGTGCCGACATCGGAAAAAAAAGGTGTCGAGTGGCGTTTCACGCTCGAACAACCCGCTGCGGATTGGAACAAACCGGAATTCAACGATGCCGCATGGCAGAAGGGGCCGGGAGGCTTTGGCACCAAGGACACGCCGAACACGGCGGTGAACACCGAGTGGAAGGGAAGCGACATCTGGTTGCGTCGTGAATTCGAGTGGCAGGTGGACAAGAATGCCACCGCGGCCTTGATGGTGCATCACGATGACGCGGCCGAGATTTACATCAATGGCATCCTGGCCTGCAAAGCGGATGGCTTCAGCTCCGAATACGAGGAAACCGCGCTCACGCCCGATGGACTCGCCGCACTCAAACCCGGCAAAAACGTCATTGCCGTGCATTGCCATCAGGACAGCGGCGGGCAATACATTGATGTGGGCATTTACACCGAATCCACAGCGGGCAAATGATCTCCGCATGGTTCCCGCAGTTGCAACGAAGATCATTTTCCTCTTCACACATGAAACGACAGCTCCCCTCCCTTGCCTTCCTGACCCTGATTCTCGCCAGTGCCGCCTTCGGCCAGACCGCGCCGCCTGCCGACCCCACAGGCATTTTGCGCAAGCCGATTCCCGACAAGCTGGTGGTGCTCACTTTTGACGACGGCCCTGCCAGCGGATTCACGGTGGTGGCGCCGATCCTGAAGTCGTTCGGCTTCGGCGGTTCGTTTTACGTTTGCGATTTCGATTCGTTCCGCACCCGCAAGGACTGGTATCTGACCTGGCGGCAGATGAGGGCGATGCATGACGCCGGTTTAGAAATCGGCAATCACACCACCGGTCATGCGGGCGGCGCCGGCATCGGGGCCTTCCTGAGTCTGGAGGATGACTTGCAGGCCAATGGCGTTCCCAAGAGCACCACCATCGCCTGGCCGGTTTTTGCGGTGAACACCAAAACGTATCCCGATCTCGCGGCGAATGGATACATCTTCGGTCGGGGTGGTCACTTCCGTCCGTATCGCCCGACAGTCGACAACCCCTTCGACATCCCCTGCCTCGGCGCAGGCACGGTCGAGGAGTTTGTCAAAAACGTGCGTCAGGCGAACAACGGCAAAGTCGTCGTGATCATCTATCATGGCGTGCCCGACATCGAGCATCCGGCTGTTTCCCTCGATCCGGCGATCTTCAAACTACAGATGCAGTACTTGAAGGACAACAACTACAAGGTGATTGCCTTGCGCGACCTGGCGCAATACATCGATCCCGCCAAAGCCGCGCAGCTGCCGCCGACAGCGAACGAATACAAGGTGTCGGGTCCTGTGGAGCTGGTAAAAGAAGACAAACCCTATGTCGCAGCAAACATACCTGCGACGGCGCCGAAACCCGCCGCACCCGCTCCCAAAGCCGTGGACGTGGAGAATTCCCCGGTGCCCGTCGTGACGGCGATCGCCGCCAATCAACCCAACGTGTTTACCTGGAACAAAGCGGAGGCGGGCAACTGGAGCGAGGCATCGAAATGGACCAACAATCTGGCTTCGGGCTCGGTCCCGGTTGCGGCGGGTCAGACCGATTACATTTTTCACTTCGACAAGCAGGGCAGTTTTTCGCTGGTGAACGATTTGAACGAGGGGTTGGTGGTCAATCAATTGAACTTCAAAGGCCCGTCGGTGAAAATCGAAGGCAAGAGCCTGGCATTCACCGCCAACGGATCAGCCGCCACGCCGCGCATCACCCAGAGTGTCGCAGCCGAAGTGCAATTTGGCGTCCCAGTGACTCTGGCGGGGAATTTGACCGTCGACGTGACCGACAGGAATGGCAAGGTGATTATCCCGGGGCTCGTTTCCGGTGCGGGGAGTCTAACGAAAAATGGCGAGGGTTTGCTGCGCCTCGACAATAAGAAGAACACCTTCACCGGCGGCACAACGATCAATCGCGGCTGCCTGTGCATGTATGTCGCGAACGAAGGACTCGGCTCCGGGCCGATCACGTTGAACGACAATGGCGTGCTCGCGCTCGAACATGTCAACGGCGCGAATCCGCTGGTGTTGAACGGGGGCGAAATCAATGCCAACAACGGTTTCGGCGACACCTGGGATGGCACGATCACGCTGAACGGAAACACGCGCATCACTTCGTATGCGGACTTTGTCATCAACGCCTCGATGAGCGGGCCCGGTGGTTTCACGCAGATTGGCACCTACGGCGGCTTCGGGCTGGTGAACAAAGGTCAGGTGACACTCGGCGGCACCAACACCTACCGCGGCGCGACGGTTGTCCAGCGCGGCACGCTGCGGATACTGAAAGCCGCGTCGCTCTACAACGGCGACACCAGCCAATGGATGCCCGACAAAATCACGGTCGCACCCACCGCCACAATGCGGCTCTGCGTCGGCGGCCCCGGCGAATTCACCGGCGAACAGATCGGTGCGTTTCTCAAAAACCTCGCGTCGACCATCAACAACAACGGCCTGATGGAACGCGCGGTGCTGTGTCTGGACACCTCCCATGCGAAGGAGCCGGTGGTGATCGCCACCGATATCGCGGACTCGAAAGGACCCGGCGGCGGGGCGTTTCTGTTCAAAAAATGCGGTGCGGGAATTCTGCAGATGAACGGCAGGAACAGCTACACCGGGCAGACGATTCTGGAGGGTGGCTCGTTGGTTGTCTCGTCGCTCAACAGCTACGCCAAAGGCAAACCGCACAGCAGCCTGGGTGCACCACGCGACATCGAGACCGGTGAGATCGTGATTGGCAGCGGCGACGCTCCGTGCTCGTTGATCTACAACGGCGCGGGTGAGACCACCGACCGGGTGATGAATCTGGCGGGGAAAAATTTCACCACGAGCTTCGAACAAGCCGGCACCGGTTTGCTGAAACTCAGCAGCACCTTCGTGCTTTCGGGACACAGCGCGAGCAAAACCATCGTGCTCAAGGGCGACAGCGCGGGCACGGGCGAGATCGCGGGTAATCTTGTCGATCCGCACGACCGCGCGGGCAAGGCGGTCACCGCCGTTGTGAAGTCGGGCAGCGGCACCTGGACGCTCTCGGGCAGCAACAGCTTCAGTGGTCCGACGACGGTGAACGCCGGCACTCTGGTGATTGCCTCAGCGAAAAGTCTCGGCGGAAAAACCGAGGTCACGGTTGCCAGCGCTGCCAAGTTGGCCCTCAACTTCAAGGGTCAGGTCAACGTCGCCAAGCTCATCGTTGACGGCAAAACGCTGCCTTCCGGAACCTACGGCGCCAACAACACGCCGCAACTCGCGGGCACCGGTTTTTTGAAAATCCCCTGAGCCACGGAACTCAACCTTTCCATGCCGGTCCGATGCTTCCCGTGCGGACATACTCGGCCGGGAAGTTGATCGTTTTGCGGTCGTTGCGGCCTTTTTGCAGATCGTCGACCCAGCGGGTAAGGCGGCGAACGATCGGCTCGCTTTTCCATTGGATGTGGGCGATGACAGGACGGCACCAGGCGAGCGACTCTTCGTACTGGGTGGAGAACAACGAAACTTTTCCGGGCACATCAATGCCATTGCGGGCAAGAAATTGCGCGGCATTGATGGCAAAGTAGGATTCATCGAGAATCAACGCGGTGGGTGGCGTGGCCCGGAAGATTTTTTTCAACATCGATTCGAGACCCTCGGGAGTCATCTCCCAGTCCGGCATGTTGTATTCGCTTGTGATGATGCCATTGGCGCTGAGCGTGTCGAGAATCGCCCTCTCGGCATTGCCCAGTGTCGGCTCGCGCCGGTCGCGCCGACAGATCGTCACGATGCGGCGATGCCCCAGTGCAATCAGTTCGCGTGTTACTTCGAGCAGTGGTGGAATCATTTCGGGACCGGAGCGCGACAGCGGCAGTCCCTCGGAGCGGCCGTAGAGTGCGAAACAGGGCACCGGTTGCTGGGAGAACCATTCCAGCAGTTCGCGGCTGCCGGCCTCGACAATCCAAGCATCCGCCGGGTTTTCACCGACATGGCGCACGATCCGCGCGAGCGAGTGCTGGAGCATGGTCTGGGATTTGGGAGCAAAGAACATGCGGTGACCCGATGCTTCCAGATTGTGCTGGACTTGAAACAACAGCTTGGACATTTGCAATCCCTCTTCCTCGAAGCGCAGCACGCCGACGCGCAGCTTCATTTTCTTCAACTTTCGCAGGTTGATGCTGCGGTTGTTGCCCGCGCCATGCACGCTGACAAGTTTTTCGTTTTCGAGAATGCGCAAGGCGCTTTGCAGGGTGCCGCGGGAAATGTTCAATTCCCTCGCCAACGGAACGAGACCGGGCAGGGTGCCGCGCCAAAGACCGCTGCGAATCCCGTTGCGCAGATGATGGGCGCTCTGCTCGACAACCGACAACCGACGCATCTCCCGCATGAGAGCAATAGCCCATATTTCACGCTATCAGACAAGAAAAAAAAGCTGTCTTCGGCTGCCGCTGGCCGTTAGTTTCGCGTCCGTCACTGGGACAATTCCGGTGTCTTTCCGCTACTGCTCATGAACAAAAATGCTCTCATCATCGCCGTCGCGCTGTCGGCCGGATTTTCCCCGCCGCTGTTCGCTCAATACCAAGGTTGGAAGCACTCGGGGTCGTTTGCGGTCCTGACCACACCCGACGGCGCGGATCTGCCCGCCACTGCCAGCGAGGAGAATTTCCCGCTATTAGTGCGACTGGACAAGGACTGGTTCGATTTCGCACAGGCGCAGGCGCAGGGAGAGGATCTTCGTTTTGCTGTCGACGGCAAGGCGCTGGCCTATCAGATCGACGGCTGGGATCCAGCTGCCGGAACCGCGAACATCTGGGTGCGCATGCCGGTGATTAAAGGAAATGCGCAACAGGAAATCACCATGTTCTGGGGCAAGGACGGCGCGAGCAGCGAGTCGAACGGCAAAGCCGTTTTCAACGAAGCGAACGGTTATCTCAGCGTGTTTCATTTGAACGATCCGTCCCGTGACGAAGTGGGCACACTGGTGGCCAAGGATCTGGGCACCGTGGCCTCGGCGGGCGTGTTCGGGCAGGGTCGGCATTTCGAGCCTAACAAAGGAATCGATTGCGGACAAAACATCACCACGTTTCCCAGCGGATCGGAGCCTCATTCGACCGAGCTTTGGTTCAAGGCGGAAAAATCCGGGGATCGCATTGTGAGCTGGGGCAGCGGCGGGCCGAAAACGATGGTGCAGATGATCATCAGCAAACCACCGAAAATGACGATGGATTGTTACGGGTCCGGAGCCAGCCTCGCGGGAAAAAATCCGGTGTCGCTCCACGAATGGATCCATGTCATCCACACCTGCCAAAAAGGCCGGTCGCGCCTGTATGTGAATGGCCAACTCGAGGCCGAATCCACGGAAGAAGGCAACCCGCTGGCCATCACCAGCCCGGTCAAGGCCTCGCTGGGCGGCTGGGGCAATTTTGTCTTCCAGGGCGACATGGACGAAGTGCGCATTTCCAAGGTCGCGCGCTCGGCGGACTGGGTGAAGCTGCAGTATGAAAATCAAAAACCGCGGCAATCGCTGGTCGGACCGCTGATGCAGTCGGGCACCGGGTTTTCCCTATCGGAAAAGTCGATCACCCTGAACGAGGGCAAAAACATCACGGTCTCCGCCAAAGCCGGCGGCGCGCGGAAAATTTTCTGGATCATCAAACGGGGGGACAAGGAAACGACCGTCGCAGTGGACCGCTTCCATTACACCCTCGAGGCCGGTCGGGTGACGGCGGAGGAAACCCTGACCCTGCGATGCAAAGCCATCTTCGCGGCGGGTGCGAAAACGATCGACATTCCCGTGATCGTGAAAGAAGACCTGCCCGACCCGGTGTTTGTTTTGAAAGCCCCGGCCAAGTGGGACGGCCGCACAGCCATTGAAATTGTGCCGCAGATCAGCAATGCCGCCGTCTTGGAGGCCAAGGGGGTTGGGGAAATGAACTATGTGTGGCAGGTTTCCGGAATCGCAGGCATTGTCGAGCGAGCACCGGGGAAATTGATTCTCAAGCGCGCCAACAACAGTGGCACGCTCACGGTTACGGCGACGGCCGACAACGGCGGGAAGTCGTCGACCCAGTCGATCACCCTCGCAGTCGCGGAACCGGCGAATGACCCCTGGATACAGCGGACTCCGGACAACGACGAGCAGCCGGTGGACAACCAGTTTTTCGCGCGCGACGACAGCAACGAAGGCACGTTGTTTTACCGGGGCACCCAGGCGGGTGCGGGCGACACGGTGTTCTTGAAATTGTATGCCGATGACAAACTGATCAATACGTCGAGTCAGAAACTCAAGCAGGACCGTTCCTATAATTTTGCCATGAAACTCAAAGCCGGACTGATCCTCTACAAAGTTGAGTTCGGCAGCGGCAGCGGTGCGACGGAAAAGGTCGAGCGCACGGTCAACAATCTGGTGTGCGGCGATGCTTACATCATTGAAGGCCAGTCGAACGCCGTCGGCTACAACTACGAGAACACCAGGGCGCGGGAGGATCTCACCCATACCGACAGTCCATGGATCCGCAGTTTCGGTGGCAACGGCGAGGTCAATGGCGATCCCCTCACGGGTGGCTGGGGCAATGCGCGGGTGGAACGGATCAAGCCGAATGATCCCGACCGCATCCATTTCATCAGCGCCTGGGGCATGGCCATGGCCAAGAAGTTTGTGGAAAACCAGAAGATCCCGGTTTGCATTCTCAATGGCGCTGTCGGCGGCACGCGCATCGACGAGCACATGCCCACGGAGCTTGTTCCCGCCAACAAGGAGCGGCCGATTTATGCCAACCTCAAAAAGCGGGTGGTCGCGGCGCGGCTCACCCACGGCATCCGCGGCGTGCTCTGGCATCAGGGCGAAGCCGATCAGGGATTCGACGGCCCCAACAACTGCTACGGCTGCGAAACCTACCAACATTACTGGCTCGATCTCACCGCGGCATGGAAACAGGACTATCCCAACATCAGGAACTACTATGTTTATCAAATTTACCCCAACGCCTGCTCGCAGGGCGGCAACCGGCACAGCGACAAACTGCGCGATGTGCAGCGACGGCTGGGCCACATCTTTTCCCATCTGACCGTGATGCCCACTCTTGACATCGCCAGCGGTGCTTCCTGCCATTTCAAAACCTCCGATTACGAAAAAATGGGCCTGTTGATGGCTCCGCTGCTGGAGCGCGATGCCTGCGGCGTGAAATCCGACAAACCGGTCACGGCTGCGGACTTGAAGAAAGCGTATTTTGCGAGCGACAAAAAAGATGAAATCGTTTTGGAGTTCGATCAAGCCATGCTCTGGGACGACGTGCAGGCAGTCCAGTTCTACCTCGATGGCGAGGCGGGGAAAGTCATTTCGGGCACCAGCAGCGGCACGCAGATCGTGTTGAAACTCGCGGCCCCCTCCACCGCCAAAACCATCACCTATCTCACCGACAAAAAATGGGAGCCGAAACTTCTGCTGTATGGCAAAAACGGCATCGCCGCCCTGACCTTCTGTGAGGTGGAGGTGCATTGACAGAAGCTTCCTTGGTTCCCAGTATGCAACACACAATCAACAACATACTTAAATCGACTATGATCAATCGCAGAGAAATGCTTCATGGAATGGCGACCGGTGTCGGTGCGCTGCTTGGCACCAGTTTGTTTCCCGACCTTGCCAAGGCTGCTGACACACCCATCATTAAAACTGCGGGCGGTCCCAAGCGGGTCATTTTCTTTTTGCAAAATCATGGTTTCGACCCCCTGACCTGCATCCCCAAGGGGCTCGTTGAAAGCTGCTCACTCGATGGCGTGACCCTGGAAAAGCCGATGCAAGCATTGGAGCCTTACAAAAACAGGATGCACATCGTAAATGGTTTGCATGGCCTGCACACGAACTGTGGACACAGCGCCTTTTTCGGGGCCCTCGGTGGCTACCGTGGCGGAAACGGTGGTGCCCCTCCGCTGGGCCCAACCATCGATTATGTGCTCAGCCAGGCGCTGCCACAGACCATCCTTCCGCCACTATGCATTGGCATGGAATCGCTAGAAAGTATGAGAGCGCGGCCAACGGTCGGCACGCTGACTGCGACGGGGCCTAACCAGCCGATGTTCATGTATTGCGACCCTAACCTGCTGTATCGGACGCTCTTCGGCAGTATTACCGAGGGAGAAATGATGAAACAATACGAAGCTCGTTCCGATATCATGCTTGACCTCGAACGAGTGGCCAGACTCAAGGGCAAAAGATTGTCCGGAGGCGAAAGTGCGCGTTACGGAAACTTTGTGAACGGCTTTCATGATCTCAACGGGATGCGTGAGAAACTGGTCGGCGTTTCAGGACTGCTTAAAAAATACGCCCCGAAAATCGATGAGCGCTATGCCAAACCAAAATTCGAGACCGACTGGCATGATGCGCTGTTGGAGATCGGGATCGCGGCGCTCCAGGCAAACTTGACGAATGTCCTGACGATCGCCTCTGGATGCGGTGAATATTTCGGCTCCTGGAAAGGGCTTGGCTTCTCTGAAGCCGGCCATGGGCTCGGTCATGTTGACCAGCCTGGCAATCCTATCTGGACAAAGATCCGTAACTATAACTGTGAGATGCTGGTCAAGATCATGAAAGCTCTGGAAGCCGTCCCTGAAGGCTCGGGCACGATGATGGACAACACTCTGATTGTCTATACCAGCAACAATGCGGAAAAGCAGCATTCTTCGGGCGAAATCTGGCCCTTTGTGCTGCTGGGGAATGGCGGCGGACGTTTCAAGACCGGTCGATTTACCAACATCAAGGAACGTCCGATTAACGATCTCTACACCACCTTCCTGCGTGGCGTGGGCAAGCCAGTGGACCACTTCAATCTGAACGATTACATGGCCAATCAAACCAAGAGCAAGGCCGGTCCAATCGAAGAACTTCTTGCTTGATATGGCTGGATATCGCATTTTCCATCGCGCGATTTTTTCATCCGTCTTTTTCTCCGCGCTTTCCGCTATAGCCCAGGCAGAGACGGGAGGAGCGGGTGACCTTGCCTTCGAAAAAAAGGTCAAGCCGTTCCTCGAAGAATACTGCATGGACTGTCATGACAACGACAGCAGAAAGGGCAAGGTTTCTCTCGAGGATCTGAATGCCGTCTCGCCTGAGAATGCCACCATGTGGAGGCGGATCTGGGAGCAGGTGGCGCTCAAGGAAATGCCGCCTCGGAAGAAGACCAACCAGCCGGAATTGATGGAGCGTCTGGAGCTATCAAACTGGATTACCGACGGAATGGTCCGGGCCTTGGAAAACCAGGGCGGCTTCGTCGATCACTTGCGTCCGGTCAAGGGGAATCATCTGGATCACGATCTGCTGTTTGGCCCCCTGCCAAAAGACCTGGAACCCGCATCCACGCCGGCACGCATCTGGCGCATTCACCCCCAGGAACATTTGGTCCGCCTGAATGATCTGGTTTTGCTTAAGCGGAAATATGATCCCGAACGCCCGGGGTTGTGGACCCACGGAGATCATATTCCCTCCAACCTTGAAGGTCAGACCAAAGTCTATCTAGGTCTGGATGGCTACCTTGGAAGCGCTGGAGATACCTATAATTTTGCCACCCTCGGTATCAATGCCAAGCTGACGATGATCAAGGATCATGGGTTGCGCAATTACCCCTTTCTCTACACCGTCAACAGCGCCGAGGCTTCTCTGATCGCCAGCGACGCGGAAACGATTCTGCGTTTCATGGCCTACGGGCCTCCGGGAGAACCGTGGCAGTTCGCCGAGAGTTACAGCAAAGTCCCCGACCAGTATAAATCTCAGGGCTTGATGTTCTATAGCAACGAAATCAAGCGGCCATTGACTCCCGTTTATGATCTGATGAAGAACCCCGGAGTCAGCGACGAAGGCCTGACCAAAGCCATTCATTTCTTATTTGAAGCCCTGACGCTGCGCCCACCCACGGCGGAAGAAACCGCCTCTTATCTGGAAATAGCCAACAAGTCCATCAAGAAACTGGGCAAGGAAGACGGCACCTTCTTGGGGCTGAGCCCGATCTTCCTGGACCCGGACGCGCTCTTTCGCCCGGAACTGTGTGAGGACTGCAAGCAGCCGGACAAGTATGGACGCGCTCCTTTGCAGGGACAGGAACTCGCGCTCGCCATCAATGCGGCCTTCTCCTACATCCGGCCGGATAACGATCATTTGTGGACCGCGCTGGCCGAGGGAAAACTGAAAACGCGCGAAGACGTCAAACGGGAAGTGACCCGCATCCTGAATGATGAGAGCATCCGCAAGCCCCGCATTCTGCAATTTTTCAGGGAGTATTTCGATTAAGATCGTTGCGGCACGATCTGCAAGGATACCAAGGTCCTCGAACAGGAAGGCGCGCATGTTCCCTCCTATATGCCGCAAATGTATAGCATGATTGCCAATACCGACTGCCTCGTCGAAATGATCGTGAGGGAGGACAAGAATGTCTTGCAGGAATTGTTGACCACTGACCGGGTCATTTATATGCCCTACTGGGCGGACCCAAGGTGGGAGCAGGCGATGGCCCTCAGTGATCAGTATTTCTTTACTGACAGGGGAAAACCATTTGTTCACGTCTTCGAGCCAAGCGCAGAAAAAAAGCCCGGCAGGCCGGGCGAATTCAACCAATGGGAAGCGACTCAGAAGGACCAACTTCATCATGTATTTCCGAAGCCCCCCCAGCCGATCTACGTGCGTCAGTCGCAATACAACCATAGCTTTTCTCCGCCGGCCAAGGATGGATTGAAATCTCTGACCACCGTGGATCCGAAAGATCGCCTGGGCATTCTCACGCATCCCGTGTGGCTGATCTCCCACTCGGATGCGGTGAACAATCATGCGATTTCGCGCGGACGCTGGATCCGGGAACGCCTCCTGGGTGGTTCCGTGCCCGATATCCCGATCACGGTGGATGCCAAACTGCCGGAAGAACCTCAGTCAACCCTGCGTCACCGGATGCGCGTGACCCGAGTCGAGGAATGCTGGCGCTGTCACCAGAAAATGGATCCGCTCGGCCTGCCATTTGAAATGTATAATCAAATCGGATTTATTCGAGACAGGATCGGGAATGGTGATCAGGGCCAAAAAGTGGACGCCACCGGTGAGATCACTCTCAGCGGCGACCCCACATTGGATGGACCCGTCGCGAACCCCATCGAGATGATCCGAAAGCTAGCCGCCAGTGAACGCGTCAAGCAGGTCTTTGTCCGCCATGTTTTCCGCTACTGGATGGGGCGAAATGAAACCATCAATGACGCGCCGATCCTGCAGGATGCCTACAAGGCCTATCGCGACAACAATGGCAGCATGAAGGCATTGTTGACATCCCTTCTCACTTCCGACGCATTTCTCTATCGAAAAGTGACGAAATAGACTTGCAACGAACCACTATGAAACAAGTAATAACAACAAAAGTGGTGTGTCTGCTTGTCTTCAGGGCCGGACTGACGGCAATCAATGCAGCGCCGGAGATCAAGAGCCGGACGGGTGCTGCAAACATCGCGCCTGGCACAGCCAAAACCATCACCTATCTCACCGACAAAAAATGGGAGCCGAAACTTCTGCTGTATGGCAAAAACGGCATCGCTGCGCTGACCTTCTGTGAGGTGGAGATCGGCAGCGGGAAGGAATGATCCTTGACGAACAATGCCATGAATTCTTGCTCGCAACCGCCCTGCCTGCGCAAAGCCCATCGCGAGCTCAAAGGGCTGCTTGCGCATGGGAGTCCACTGGGTCCGTCCTCATCTCACTCTAACAATTTGAACAAACGAACTGTCATCGCCATCACCACGCTGCTGCTGGTACCGCTTGCCGCGCAGGAAAAGTTTCCGTCTCCAGTGCCGCGCCAGGTGTTCTCGGGAACTCTGGCAGAGCAGCAGCAGGAGCTGACGACCAACGCCCAAATGCTGCGTTTCGCGGCCTCGCGCAAAAAGCTGGCGACGGATCCGTATCGACCGGCCTACCACTTCGTCAGCCCGGAAAGCCAGTTGAACGATCCGAACGGGCTGTGTTTCTGGCAGGGCCGCTGGCATCTGTTTTACCAGGGTTATCCGCCCGATGAGTTTCCGGCACCAGCGGACATCTTTCGCCGTCGGCAACATTGGGGGCACGCGGTCAGCGATGACCTGGTCCACTGGCGCGATCTGCCTTATGCCATCCATCCTGGCGTTGAACGAATGTGCTTCTCCGGCGGCACGGTGGTCGAAGAGAAGCAGGTCGTCGCATTTTATCCGGGCATCGATGCCGGTCAGATGGTCGCGGTTTCCAAAGATCCCCTGCTGCTGAACTGGGAGAAGATTGGAGGTGGCCCCGTGAGGTGCCCGACGGGGGATTCGTGCATCTGGAAGGAAGGGGACAGCTATTTCGGCTTGGTGGGGGCCAACTTGGTTTCATCGAAAAACCTGCTTGAGTGGACAGCTCCCGGCGAGTTTCTGGAAGGGAACCCCTTCCCCTTGGGCGACGCCTCGGCCTGCCCCAATCTCGTTCCGATCGGCAACAAGCACCTGTTCCTTTCCTTCAGCCATACCATGGGCGGTCAGTATTTGCTGGGAGACTACAATCCGGCGAGTCATCGATTCAAGCCCTATGCCCACGGTCGCTTCAACCATGGCACTGTCTCCCCGGGAGGTGTTCACGCCCCTTCCGCTGCCGCCGACGGCAAGGGCGGGGTTTTCAACATCCTCAACATCAACGACGGGAAGCCAAGCGACGATTGGGATCAGATCATGTCCATTGCCCAGCGGCTGACCCTCGGGCCGGACTCGCAACTGCGGATTGAGCCGGTGGAAGCCGTTGCCTCGCTGCGAGCCGAGCCCCGGCACGTTGGCGAAACCCGCCTGCCTGCCAACCAGGAAGTGGTGTTCGATTCCATCCGGGGAAATTCCCTCGAACTGGCCGTCGAGATCGACCCGCAATTGTCGCGATGGGTGCAACTCAACGTCCTGCGTTCGCCGAATGCCGAAGAGCAGACCTCGATCACCTTTTACAACTTTGATCGGAAATTGAGCATCTGGTATCAGACCCAGGGCGTCGTTTGTCTGGATGGTTCCCGCTCGAGCACGAACCCGGACGTGTGGATCAGACCGCCGGAAAGAGCGGTCATGGAACGGAAAGACGAGCTGCTGAGACTGCGCGTGTTCGTTGATCGCAGCGTGGTGGAGGTCTTCGTCAATGAAAAGCTGTATCTCGCCATGCGGGTCTATCCGGGCCGTCAAGACAGTGTCGGTGTTTCCCTCCGTTCCCAAGGACAGGATGCCCTGTTGAAAAAGCTCGATGCCTGGCAGATGCAGTCAATCTGGCCGGACATGAGTGTGTCAAAAGAGCGGACGGGGTCGCCCCCGGAAAATGAGAGGTTAGGTGAATGACAATGAAACGAATCCCGATAGTTCGATTGATGTCCGCATGGGCCGCCGGTATCGCGTTGGGAATCCTGGCGCACAGTGGAGCAAGTGCGGCCGACGAACCTGTTCCGGCATCGCCCTACGAGGTGATCTGGGATACGCCCAGCCCGGACACGAACGGCACCATGCCGCTGGGCAATGGTGAGATCGCCCTCAACGCGTGGATCGAACCTTCGGGCGATCTGCGCTTCTACATTGCCCGCACCGATGCCTGGGATGACAGCGGCCGTCTGGTGAAAGTCGGCGCGCTTCGCATCAAGGTGGGCGACGGCCCGGCAGAGCGCACCAAGAAGTTCCGGCAGACTCTCACCGCCAAGGACGGCACCTTGAGCGCCCGCTACGGCGAAGGGGATGCTCAGGTGGATCTGCGCCTGTGGGTCGATGCCAACCGCCCGGTGGTTTGCGTGGAGGCGAAAACCGTTGTGCCGTCCACGGCGACCGCGATGATGGAACTCTGGCGCAATGCCGCCACGGAGCTGCCGGACAAGACGTGCAGCGATGTTCTCAATAGCGGGTTGTTTCCCCAAAAGACGGTGGTGGAAGCCGACACCGTGATCAGCGGACTCAAGGATCGCATCGGCTGGTATCACCGCAATAGCAAGTCGGTCGGTCCCGCGCTGTTGGCCAAAATGCAGGGGGTCGATGACTTCCCTCGTGTCGAGCCGCTGTTGCACCGGACCTTCGGCGCGTTGATCGCCGCGAGCCGGCCGCAGCGCGTGGATGACCGCACCCTGCAATCCACCGCGGGCACCAGCCACCTGTTTGAGATCGCCGTATTGACCAAACATCCCGCCACGGCGGCGGAATGGCTGGCCGAAACCCAATCCATACTTGAAACGGCGCGCAAGGTGGACCTAACAGAGCGCCGGGCGGCCCATGAGAAATGGTGGGCGGGCTTTTGGAATCGGAGCTGGATTCATGTCATGCAGAACGATGAGTCGCCGGATGCGGTCAAGAGTGGCGGTATTCCACCGAACAAACATCCGCTGAGCATTGGGGTCGACCAAAGCGGCGGCAATCGTTTCAAAGGCACGTTCGGGCGCTTCGGGGTGTATTCGGCGGCGCTTGCGGAAGCCGACGTGAAGGCCTTGGCGGCGACGGCGCCCGATGCCAAGGCGCCCGAGCATACGGCCCGGATTTTCAGCGCTGTCCCGGAAGGCCCCAAGGCCCTGTCGGAATTGGATCAGCGTGCGTTTGTTCGCGGTCTGACCATCGAAGCCTGGATCAAGCCCTCCGAGGGCGGCTCGATGCGCATTGCCGACAAATGCACCCCGGGCGGATCGGATGGTTTCCTGTTTGACACGCTCTCCGGATCGGACATGCGGCTGATCCTCGGTGACAAAAGTTGGACGAAGGATGCGGTTTATACGACGGGAGTCTGGCAGCACACCGCGTTCACCTTGGCCCGGGACGGGCGGGTGACGGTTTATGTCAACGGTAAGCCGGTGGTCTTCGGCAACTCAGTGCAGCGCAAAACGATCGTCGAGGACGACACCTTTATTTTGTCCCGGGCCTACGCCTTGCAACGTTATATGTCGGCCTGCGTCGGACGCGGCACGTATCCGATCAAATTCAACGGCAGCCTGTTTACAGTTCCCTATGCGGACAAGAAACTCGAGGATGCCGACTTCCGGCAATGGGGCCCCGGTTACTGGTGGCAGAACACCCGGCTCCCCTACCATTCCATGTGCGCGGCAGGAGATTTTGAAATGATGGATCCATTGTTCAACATGTATGCCCGCGATCTCATGCCGTTCTTCAAATTCCGCACGAAAAAATACCTCGGTCATGGCGGCGCCTACATTCCCGAGTGCATCTATTTCTGGGGCGATGTGTTTGCCGAGACTTATGGCAGCGAGCCATTCGCCACACGTGCCAGCAAGCTCCAGGCCAGCGACTGGCATAAATATGAATGGGTCTCGGGGCCGGAACTGGTCACATTGTTGTTAGACCGCTACGCCTACACCGGGGACGCGAAATTCCTGCGTGAGACCGTGCTGCCCGCCGCGCGTGAATTGCTCGGTTTCTTCGACCAGCACTACAAGACCGCGGCCGATGGCAAACTCGACATGCAGCCGTCACAGGCGCTCGAGACATGGATGGGCTGCGTTAATCCCATGCCGGAAGTCGCCGGCCTTCACGCGACGACGGAACGCCTGCTGGCGCTGCCGGAAGATCTAACAACCGTCGAGGATCGCGGATTTTGGAAACAATTGCAGGCCAAGTTGCCGCCCTTGCCGACCACGAAGACACCTGACGGCAAGGTCATGCTCGCCCCTGCTCAGGTCTATAAACAGAAGAGCAACAGCGAGGTTCCCGAGCTTTACGCGGTGTTTCCCTTCCGCCGGATCGCCGTCGGCAAACCGAATCTAGAGTGGGGGGTGGAAGCGCTGAATCATCGAATCGACAAGGGTGCGAACGGCTGGCGGCAGGACGACATCTTCATGGCCTTTCTCGGCGAGGCTGCACAGGCCCGCGAGTATGTGGTGCAGCGTTCGCGCTCCAAGCACGGAGAATCAAGGTTTCCCACATTCTGGGGCCCGAACTTCGACTGGGTGCCCGACCAGGATCATGGCTCGGTGTTGCTCATCGCCTTGCAATCGATGCTGCTGCAGGCCGATGGCCGCAAGATCTATCTGTTGCCCGCATGGCCCAAGGACTGGGATTGCGAGTTCAAACTTCACGCGCCCTACAACACCACAGTCGAAGGCGTGATCAAGCAGGGTAAGCTGGAGCAATTCAAGGTCACTCCGCCAGAGCGAGCGAAAGACGTCATCTATATGAACGAGAAAAAATAGACAGATGAGTTCACAATATCTAAACATCAATGACGCAAAGGTAAGGCCTCAAATTTTTTAAAACAATTATTTATTGGATCATCCAAGAACTGAACAAAGCAGCGATTTAAGAAAATACCAACCTACATCACCATGAAGAACCTATTTCCAGCCACAATGTTTCTCAGCGCGGCGTTGTCCGCCTCGGCGGATGTCAAACTCAACGCGTTGTTCGCGGACCACATGGTTCTGCAACGCGACCTTCCCGTCGCGGTGTTTGGTGCGGCAGAACCTAACGAAAAAGTGACTGTTGCGTTCGCTGGTCAGGAAAAATCGGTCGCGGCTGACAAGGATGGCCGATGGATGATCAAACTGGATGCGATGAAGGCCGCGGCGGTCCCGGCGGTGATGACTGTCACTGGCAACAACAAGTTGACCCTCAACGACGTGGTGGTCGGCGATGTGTGGATTTGCAGCGGTCAGTCGAACATGGATTTCACCCCCGGTGCCTATCACAATGCCCTCGATCCGCTGCCCTACGACGAGAAGGATTTCGATTTTCCCCTGCTGCGGCAGTTTCATCTGGTCAATGAACCATCGATGCGTCCGGAAACCGGCATCGTGGTCAATCGCGGCAATGGCACGTCGGAAGAGGCCGCCTCCTGGCTGCCCTGCAAACCGACAACCGGCAATCGCTTCACGGCCGTCGGACTCTATTTCGGTCGCAAGCTGCAGCAGGAAACGGGCGTGCCGATTGGCTTGATCAAAACGGCATGGAACGGCACGCGCATCGAACCCTGGATCTCCCCCGCAGGCCTGGCTAGCGTTTCCGAACTGCCGCCCGTGACGGGTCTGCCGACGGAATACAAGTCGGATGGCGGCTATCCTTCCACCTGGCATTGCCTTTTCAATGGCAAGATCCATCCGCTCACACGTTACGGCATCAAAGGCGCGATCTGGTATCAGGGTGAATCGAATGGCGACGAAGGCGAGACATACCATCAAAAGCTGCGCGCCTTGATCGGCGGGTGGCGCACGGCCTGGGGGCAGGGCGACTTTCCCTTTCACATCGTGCAGTTGGCCGGCAGGTTTCGTGCCTCGGACGCTCCCGCGGGCCAGGATCCCGCCGGTGGCGATGGCTGGGCGAAGATCCGCATGGCCCAGTTCAAAGCCCTCGGCATCCCGCATACCGGACTGGCGGTGGCGATGGATCTCGCCGATGTCAGGGAGCCCGGCGACATCCATCCCAAGAACAAACGGGACGTGGGCGAGCGACTGGCACTTTGGGCGCTGGCCAAGGATTATGGCAAAAAGGATTTGGTTTATAGCGGTCCGCTCTACAAGGAGATGAAAATCGAAGGCGATAAAATCCGCCTCATTTTCGACAGCGTTGGTTCCGGGCTGACAGTGGCCACCAAGAAAGGTTTTGCTCCGGTGGTCAAAGAACCGAAGGGCCGGTTGAAACATTTTGCCATTGCCGGTGAGGACAAAAAATGGGCATGGGCCGATGCCGTCATCGATGGCAAAACCGTGGTCGTCTCCAGCCCCGCAGTGCCCAAACCCGTCGCCGTCCGCTATGCCTACACCATGTCCGGCGACGACTGCAATCTTTACAACAACGAAAACCTTCCCGCTTCACCATTCCGCACCGATGATTGGTGAGAAATTTTGTGCACACACATGAAACCTGAGAATGATGATCCACTTCGCGAGCCATCAACCACGCATTTCAACCCCAAAACCGAAGTGAAAATATGGATTGGTGCCTAAAAACCACTGCTACACTGAGAACCACTGAGTTCACTGTAAAAAAACCAAAGCACAATACTGTGATTGATTTGCAGCGCCTTCCCACTCAGCGTTTTCAGTGCAATTCAGTGTATGAGTGGGTAAAAAATCGCCCGAACTCCTGGTGTTGACTTCGGAACTCGGGTTTGTTGCGTCGCGCTTCCTCCCTTTGCGAAGTGAATGCTTGCGGATCAGACGTGAACGATTCATTGAATGGTTGGCTATGAACATCCTTTTCCACCGAAGCTGGTTAACCTCCCTGCTGCTGTTGTTGGCGGGGGTGCCGTTGGTGGGGGCGGGTGAGCAGTGGTTGACGCGGAACTGGCAGTCGGATGCGGGGTTGCCGGACAACTCGGTGGTGGGGATCGAGCAAACGCCTGATGGATTCCTGTGGGTGGCGACCAAGACGGGGTTGACGCGTTTCGACGGGGTGCAGTTCCGATCATTTCCGGTGACGGTGGCCGGGGCTCCGGCGGGCGGGATCAAGACCTTGGCGGCCGATCGGCGCGGTCGTCTGTGGGTGGCGAAAGACTATGGGGTGGTGCTCTGTGTGGATCGTGGGGTGACGAAGATGGTGGTCGGCCCGGAAACATTCAGGGATGGAGATGCCGGAGAGCGAATGATGATGTTGGACTCCGATGACGCACTGTGGGTGAGTTACAGCAATGGGTCGGTATTGCGGATACAGGACGTTGTGGTGAGTACGTTTGCTGCGGCGGACGGACTGCCTGGAGGGAGCAGCTGTCAATTGGCCAGGGACGGAGTGGGTCAGATTTGGTTTGCCCAGGGAGGCTGGGTGGGTGTTTTCCGTGAGGGCAGGTTTCACCCGCTGGCGCAAGTGCCGCTCCGACGCATCTTCGGTGCCCGTGCTGGCGGCATTTGGGGATACCAGGACCGGCAGATCTGGAAATTTGCCGAAGGCGGTTCGCTGACGAAATTTGGTATCTTGCCCGAGCAGGTGCCTGACGTGATTCCCACGGCCATGTGTGAAGACCAGACGGGTTGCTTGTGGCTGGGCACATTGAATACAGGCTTGTTTCGGTTCGATCCCGAAGGCGGTGTTTCAGTGCCCTTGTCGCAACAAAACATTCTCACCTTGCAGGAAGATCGGGAGGGAAATGTCTGGGTCGGGACGCGCGGCGGCGGTTTGAACCAGGTGAAGCGACGGGTTGTCGAATTGCTGAACACCGGATCCGCAAGCCAGTTTGAGCCCGTGCAGTCACTTTGTCAGGACACGGACGGGAAATTGTGGGCCATCGTCTGGCCTGAGGGGCGGCTCCTGTGCGGCGGTGGCCCGAAACAGGAATGGAACACGATGTCGCCCAAGGACGGTTGGCCCGATTCCCGCAGTGCATGCGTTGCTGCTGATCCCAACGGCGGGGTATGGATCGGCATGAGCGATGCGGGAATGAAACACTGGCAAAATGGCGCGGTGACCGAAACGCTCAATCAAGGCAACGGCCTGGCCACCAATCAAGTGGGCGCGTTGTTGGCGACGGCTTCAGGAGATTTGTGGATCGGCCCCAGAGGGGCGGAGGTTGTGCAATGCCGCAGGAAGGGACAGTTGCGAACATTTCCACTTCCCGAGGGCAGCGGGTCGGCCATCGCCCTGGCCATCGATGCGGACGGCGATTGCTGGGTGGCGACGTATGGCCGCCAGTTGTTGCGTGTGCATGGTGATGTCGTGACCGACGAAACTTCCACCACTCTGGCGGAGCCTTGTGAAATCCGCGGACTGTTAGGGACGCCTGACGGCAGCCTGTGGATTGGTTATGCGGGTCAGGGATTGGGCCGGCTCAAAGCCGGGCGTTTCAGCCAGTGGCGGACCGAACAGGGATTGCACGACGACTACATTTGCAACATCCTGCCAGACGGGCGCGGACGATTGTGGTTTGCGGGCAACCGGGGAATTTTCAGCGTGCGCGTCAAGGAGTTCGAGGACACGGCCGCAGGTGGGATCGCGCGGGTCCGATCGGTGACCTACGGTCGCAATGACGGGCTGCTGCGCTTGCAGGCAAACTTCAACTTCTGGCCGGGTGCGCAGCGGGGAACCGATGGCCGCTTGTTGTTTGCCATGCAGTCGGGCATCGCCGCCGTGTCTGCGGACAATTTCGAAGAGGACCCGGAACCGCCACCCGTGGTGATCGAGCGGGTCACCGCCAATGGTCAAACGATGGCGGCCTACCAGGCAGGTGGTTTTCGGGAGCCCTCCAATTCCTTCGTGCCGCGCGAATTGGGGCGGACTGCGGCGCACCTGAACCTTCCTCCGGGGCAGCGGCGCGTTGAATTCGCCTTCACCGCCTTGTCGTTCACCAAGCCGGAAACCATCGGCTTCCGGTACCGGCTGCACCCCGTTGACAAGGACTGGGTGGAGGCTGGAAACCTGCGCTCCGCCACTTATGCCCAAATTCCTCCCGGCCACTATCAATTCGAAGTGAGCGCCTGCAACATCGAAGGGGTGTGGAGCGCCAGCGGTGCCAAGCTCGATCTAACAGCCGAGCCCTACTGGTGGGAGTCCCTGTGGTTCCGGGTGCTTGGTCCGCTGGCCGCCGCCGGGTTGACGGGCTGGGGGATCCTGGCGGGCGTGAGGCGCCGCCACCGGCATCAGATCGAGCGCCTTGAGTTGCAGCAGGCCACGGAACGGGAGCGCGCCCGCATTGCCGCCGACCTGCACGACGAGATGGGCGCCAATCTCACCCAGATCGGATTGTTGTGCGAGCGGGCCCGGCAGGAGTTTGATCACCCTGCCAATGCGCAGGCCCACCTGGACCGTGCGCTCGCCAGCACTCATGCGTTGGCAGGGCAGTTGGATGCGGTCGTCTGGGCGGTGGATCCGGCCAGCGACACGCTGGAACATTTCGTCCAGTATTTGAGCAACTACGCCCGGGATTTTCTGGAGTTGGCCGACATCCGCGTGCGTTTGGAGGTGCCGGAAGATCTCCCGTCCATGACGCTTTCGTCGGTTTCCCGGCATCATTTGTTTCTTGCCGCCAAGGAGGCGCTGCACAACGTGGTGAGGCACGCGGGGGCCACGCGGGTCTCGGTGCGCGTCCGCCCGGAGCCGGAGGCCGTGATCGTCGAGATCGAAGACGACGGCATGGGACTGTCTGCCGCCGGGACCACCGCGCCCGGTGCCGATGGCCTGACGAACATGAGCCGCCGCATGTCCCGCATTCACGGGCGTTGCGAGGTCCTGACCGGCAGGGACGGACGCGGCACGCTTTTGCGTTTCACCATGCCACTGACCGAAAACCATACACCGCCACCGAAGTCTCATGAACAACAGTGAATCCACCGCCATCACTATCGCCGTCGTCGAGGACAACAAAGACCTGCGAAATTCCATCCGCGAAATTCTCGACGGCGCGGAGGGCGTGCGCTGTGTCGCGGCCTGCGCGACGGGTGAGGAGGCGCTCTCGGTGCTGCCGGCTTTGCACCCGGCTGTGGTCTTCATGGACATCAATCTGCCCGGCATGAATGGCGTGCAATGTGTGAGCCAATTGATCGAACTACTGCCGCAGTCGCTGGTGGTGATGCTGACCATTCAGAGCAATATCAATGCGGTTTTCGAATCGCTGCAGGCCGGTGCCTGTGGTTATCTGCACAAGCCCGTGCATGCCGATGCGATCGTCGCCGCAGCGAGGGATGTCGTCGCCGGCGGTTCCCCGATGACCGCAGGCATAGCCCGGCAAGTCGTGCAATCGTTCAAGGCGGCTCCCGCAGTCGGCAGCACGACCGAGTCGCTGCCCGAACTCACCGAACGCGAACGCGAGGTGTTGCGCCTGCTGACGGAGGGGTATCTTTACAAGGAGATCGCCGAAAAAATGGGGCTCAGTTGGCACACCGTCCACAATCACATCCGCCACATTTACGAAAAACTCCACGTCCGCAGTCGCGCCCAAGCCGTCGCCAAGGCCCGCGGACAACGATGAACAGGGATGGGGAATTCGATTTTCTTCTCCATACCGACCGTTACCAGGGGAAAAACCTTGTCGGATGGCGCCCGGTTCATCGGAAGTGCTCATCTGATGAGTTTCCCGTCCATGGCCAATTCTGGCCATAGACAGAGACCTACGGTTTCGGTAGTTTCTTCGGTCCGTTTGAATAACGGCCGTCCAAGCGGCCGTAAAAACAACAAACCCGCCAAACGAAAAACCAAACGGAGTCCGTCCGGATCATGATCCAAGCCCCGCCCTGCCTGATGGGTCAGGCGCGGATGTTGTTCTCAAGCCATTGGATCCTCTGAAATATTTGTCAATCTCCACAACAACAACAACCTATGAACCCCAGCTCCCGAAACCGCACACTCGCCCTGATGGCGATCGCCACGTTCGCCACTTGCAGCCTGCCCGCCCGCGCCGATTTGGCCTCGTTGCAGCAGGCCTACGTCAATCAGGACTACGGTCTGTTCCTGCATTTCAACATGTCCACTTTCACCGGTGACCAATGGTCGAACCCGAACCTGAATCCCGACACGTTCACCCTCACCACTTCGGCCGCCAACCCGACCGGGTCGATCAAAGTGGCCACCGACCAATGGGCGGCCACCGCCAAGGCGGCGGGAATGAGATACGGTGTGCTCACCACCAAACACCACGACGGCTTCGCCCTGTGGAACACCGACCAGAGCAGCTACGACATCACCGCCACGACGTGGTACAACAATCCCGTCAGCCCCAATTATCACGTGGATGTGGTGAAGGCCTACGCCGATTCGTTTCGTGACCAGGGCCTGAACGTGGGATTGTATTACTCGATTTGGGATCTCACCAATGGCATCAACGCCGCGAAAACCGATGCCGAGGCCACCGCCTATGTCAAGGCGGAGATCGGCCACCTGCTCACCGCATACGGGCCGATCAACGTGCTGTGGACCGACGGTTGGGGTTGGCAAGTCGGCTACACTCATGTGGATTACAGTGAGGTGTATGTCCACATCAAGACGATCTCGCCCGACACGCTGTTGCTGGAGAACAACCCGCCGAATCACAATCTGGACCACGGCGACATCGCCGCTTACGAACAGAGCCCGCTGCCGCCGTCGGGCAACACCGTGCCGTCCGAGGTTGCCGCCACCATTGCCAGCGACAATTCCTGGTTCTACACCCTTGCCGGCGCGGCTACGTTGAAAAGCGCGAGCGTCATCGCGGAGCAGGTCCTCTTTTGCAATGCCAACAAGTGCACGTATTTGCTGAACGTCCCGCCGGGCCAAGACGGCATGATTCCTGCCAACATGGTGCAACGCCTGGCTGATATCCAGGCGTACATTCCGCCGACATCGCCGGGCGGCACCCAGATCGTGAATGTTCAATACTACAGCACGGGAGGTGGTCAGGGGCAAAACGGCAACGCCTCCATGACCGGCCAACAAGGCATCGTGGCATCCACGGATCCCACTCCGTATTGGAATCAGTTCACCGCCGCCGGCTATGGTTGGATTCCCAATCCTTTCTCAGACATGACAAACCAGATCCTCTACCGGACGGACGATTCATCGGGACTGGTGGATTCAGGCATCCGGTTGAGTGGGTCGAGAGCGCAATCCGTGGTCCGGAGCAGTACCGGCATACCGCTGTTCCGGGGCGGCATCTATGCGGCAAACGGCGACGGCGGCACATCGCTGACGTTCACGTTGTCCGGCCTGACGGTCGGCCAGTCCTATGATTTGCATGTCTACAGCGCCGGCCCCACTTTTTATAATGGCAACTCCTTGATCACGGTGACGGGGAGCGCCGTGACCTCCACGTCCACGGTTTGGAACTCGGGCACCACAACCTATACCGCGCAAAACACGGCATCATTTCCCGGCATCCTTCCGTCCCCGGGCGGCACGCTGACCATCGTCGCGAGCAATCCCACGTTATACTACGGGATCAACGGAATGTCCCTTGTGCAAACGGTCGCAGGGGTCAACGCCTACGACACTTGGGCCAGCGGTCTCGCGGATCCGGCCTTTGACGCCGACCCCAACAGCGACACGATCAAAAACGGCATGGCTTGGATCCTCGGTGCCTCCGGTGCAGGCGATGCCGGCGGAAATCTCCTGAAGTTGCCCGCTGTCAGCCGTGCCATTGACGGTGCGCTGGTGGTCACGTTCGATTGCCTGAAGGCGGCGTCTCCGATCGCGTCGCTCGTTGCCCAGTACGGCGACGACCTCGACGGATGGACCAACTTCGCGGTTCCGACCACGGGCGGCACCGTCACCGACGGCAACCTTTCGATCTACGTCGAACTCGGCGGCGGCAGCACCTTCGCCTACAACCGGGTCACCGCCACGATTCCCGCCGCTTACATGGCGCTGCATCCCCAAACTTTTTTCCGCTTGCAAAGCGTGAAGTGATGAAGCAATTTACGAAAAACGGATGCGCGTCAATTTCAACCAACCAACCAACATCACGCACATGCAACCGGATTCGAAGCCATGGAAAACAGGAAAACCGCTGCAGTGGCTGGTGGGTGGCATGACGCTGCTGGCGCTCTCCACGACGGCCCACGCATGGGTCCCCAATGCCAGGGATCGGGCGGCTGCCATGAATGCGGGGAATTTCAACGCCTATTCCGATCGACTTGTGGAATGGCTGAATCAGCAGGTGCCTGCGGATCCGGCCCGGATTACGAAGGAAAGCATGATGGCACTGCTCAAGGATCCGGGATTTGTCGGAGTCCTGGCCGAGCGGCAGTTCATTGGCAAAGTGTGGGATCAGCCGGACTTGGGTGGCTATGCCAAAGCCAGCCCGAAGAACAAGGCATTCCTGAGCTGGGTGATGTCCAGCGGCAAGCTCATGGATGGAGTGATGCTGACTCGCACGCCCACTGAACCGGCCGCCCGATATGACAACAGTTGGTCGATCAACGCCTACGTCTTGGAAGATTGGAGAAAAATCTGGGAGGCCTATCCGGAGTCGCGGAACGGTCTTTATCTCCGGCTCGCCATAGCTACGGCGCTGCGCCCGCCCGGCACCGGCAATGTGGGCGTTGGCATGGCCAAAGAGCAAAGCACGGCGCTGGCCCGCTTCGGCAATTATCTCAAGGCGCACAAGAACCATGAACTGATGCCGAGCTTCGACACGCTCACCGCGTGGGAGTTGACACATGTGGTGTCGTCGGGAGCGTCCGAGCAGGATTTGTCCTGGGCCCGGGAAGCGCTCAACAGCTGGAATCCCGGATTCAGGAAAAATGAGAACATCATCGCGATGGCGAGCCAGATGCAATATCAGGGGTCGCAAATCCCCTATCACAACATGAGCTGCGTGTTCGCGGGCGGCGGCAAGTGCGGCCCCAGATCCTCCTTTGGCGTGTTCATCAACCAGGCGTTCGGCATCCCCGCCATCGGCGTGGCCCAACCGGCGCATGCCGCGGTCGCCTTCCGCGACAAGGATGGCAACTGGCAGGTCGCCCTGGGGAAAAGCTGGGGCGTGTCGAAACTCTCCGACCGCGCCATGATGTCGGGCGGTGAGTTTCTGGAACAGGTCAAGCTGCGCAAAACCAATGCCTTCGCCAATGTGGAACACCTGCGCTGGCTGACGACCTATCTTACGGGAAAGCCGCGGATCGATGCGGTCAATGCTGTCACGCCGGCGATTGCCGATGCGAGCAGGGAGGAAATCGCCCCGTTCCAAGCCTCGCCCGCGGTGGCGGCGACGGAGAATCCGGTGGTCAAGCCGGTACCGACGGCCGTGGTGGCGCCAGGGGTCATGTACGTTGAGGCCGGGGATTTTGTCAGCATCGGTGGCATCAGCAGCTACGGCCCCGGTGTGGGGTTGGAAGATGGTTTCACCGGTGGCAAGCAACTGCATTTCGGCGCGATGTCGCAGGCTGGCTGGGCCGGCTACAAGGTCAACATCCCCAAGACCGGTGTTTATGAATTGACCGCCACCTTGGCGGCCATGAACTGGGGGCAACGCCTCTATGCGAGGTCGTTCGGCGCGATGTATCCGGTCAAGGCGGCCACCGCAACCGATGTGTACCGGGAACAGGACGCGCTGGGGGCGAAGATGGCCATCGATCACGATCTGGGGACGCGCTGGGCCATGAATCTGGGCAAAGAGCAGGGTACGATCGAACTCGATCTGGGCGAGCCGAGGGAGATCAGCAAAATGATCATCGACGAACGGTTCTGGGAACGCGTGTCGCATTACCGCGTGGAATACAAAGCGGGCGACGAGTGGAAGATGCTCTTCGAAGGCACTGACCTCGGGGAGTGCAAAAAGGAATTCCCGCCGGTGACCACCCAGAACGTGCGGCTCAATCTATTGGATGGCAAGGGACCGCAGGGTGGTCCGACCATTTGGGACATCAGTGTGGGCAAGGTCTTTGATGGCAGCGGTTGGCTCAACGCGGAATGGGCCCCCGACAGGTCCGGCTGCTGGAACGCCACCAAACCCGTGGAAATGTACCTGGTTGAGGGCACCCAGATGCTCTGGTTCTGCGCCCCTCCGCAGCGCGGGCTTTCGATGAAGTCGTTCGAACTGAAACCCAAGCCCTCCAAACCTTGAAATCGAAGGTGGACATGCTCCACGAACGATCAAGTGCTTCTGAGCAGTGATGGCCTCATTGGCAATGTGTTCATTTGATTAGTGGCCAATTTATGGCCAACTCCGGTCATGGACAGGGCGCGACGGTTTTGGGTAGGTTTTGACTTTCTCTTGGGAAACGGCCGTACGCGCGGTCGCGAACACGACGAAACAGGATCCCCGATCCGAGCCCCATACCTCAAAAACCAAGTCCAACCATGAAATCCAACCTACCAAATACCCGCATCCTCCTCGCCATTTCCCTGGCCACCTTCGTTCTTGTCCCGGCAGCCGCCGACGCGGCCACCCGCTCCAAGCAGGATAATACCGATGCCCTCAACCTCGCCTCAAGTTGGGACACTCTGCCCGGCCCGACCGACATCGCGCAGTGGACCAGTACGGTGACCGCGGGCAATACCACGGCGTCATTGGGCGCGGACCTGAACTGGGCCGGTATCAAGATCGTCAGCCCAGGCGGACTGGTGACTATCAACTCGGGCAATACCCTCACAGTCGGCACCTCGGGCATCGATCTGAGCACAGCGACTCAGGATCTCACCCTCAACTCCGGCCTGACCTTGCGGAACAACGGCCAACAGAGCTGGGCGGCTGCTGCGGGCCGCACGCTCAATGTGGCAGGCACCTTCACCCACACTGGCACAGTGGTGAGTTTTACGAATTTCAATGCCGCCGCCACGCTCAGCGGGCTGACCAATGATGCCTCTGGAATTCTCGGCGCTTGGGCGACGACGGGCAGCGGGGCAACGTTGAATTATGTGAAAAGCACCGCTGGTGCGATCTCGGCATTCACGACTCAGACCGCCGCAACCTCGTCGACTGATTTGTCCAACGTGACCGACGCAAACGTGAACTACTCCTTTGCCAACATTGCGAATGGAGCGACCCTGACTTACCCCATCACTGGCAATACCCTCCGTGTCACCAGTATCACCACCGGTTCCGGCCTCGACCAATCCACCATTATTGTCAACTCGGGCAACAGCATCACGCTCAACGGCCTGATCGGAGTCGGAACCGGCAGAACGGTCATCTCAGGAGCCGGAGACCTGGTGATCGGCGCAACCAAGGAACTTGTGGTCAACTGGACTGTCGGATTCAGCTCCCTCCTCTGTCGGGTTGTGGACAACTCCGGTGGCGCCTCATCGTTGGTCATCAACAGACAGGCGAACTCTGAGGATACCATTGGGGCTTCGGGCGTGACCAGCACCTACACGGGCGGCACGACCATCAACTATCCGGCTGGCGGCCAACTGAACTGCTTTTCGGGCAGCTTCGGAACTGGTCCAATCACGATAAACGGCCCCGGATTGAGGTTCAGGCCCACAGGTAGCGCCACCATCGCGAACAGCTTGATCCTCAACGGTATTGACCAACTGCGCAATAGCGGTGCTACTACCTATTCGGGTTCCATCACGCTGAACGCGACCCCGTCAATCACAAATGGGGCTGCAACCATCTCCGGCAATGTGAGTGGGACCGGCGGCTTCACCGTGAATGTGAACTCGACTCACACGTTCTCCGGTGTCAATACCTATACTGGTCCGACGACCGTCACGCTGGGCACGCTCAAGGCGGGCAGGGCTTCGATGGCGAACGTCTCCGGCGCGTTCGGACTGAACTCGGCGGTGACGATTGCCAATAATGCAAACGCCAAGATGGACCTCAATGGCTTCGACACCCAGATCGGTTCACTTACGGGTGTCGGACCTGCAGGAAGCGTGATCAACTCTCATGCCTCCGTCGCGGCCACTCTCACCGTAGGCGGGAACAACACCAGTCCGGCTGCCTACGCCGGACTGATATCCGGCTCAAGACTGGCCCTGTGCAAGATCGGCAGCGGCACGCTCACCCTCTCCGGCGCGAACACCTACACCGGCGATACCGTGGTGCAAAATGGCACGCTCTCGCTGAGCCCCACCGTCCCGGGCGGATACCTTGCGGACACAGCGGACGTGAAGCTTTACACCGGGGGCATTTTGGACCTCAGCACCGGTACCACGGATACCATCCGCTCGCTCTACATTGATGGAGTCGGTCAAGTCACTGGGGAGTGGGGCTCAGCCGCCTCGGGTGCCGCGAATCAGAGTGCGCTCTTCACTGGCACTGGCAAACTCAATGTCGGCACGCTCGGCAGCA
>CAMAQB010000043.1 GCA_945860285.1 Akkermansia muciniphila
CCTCAACATACTAGACCGCTATCACATCGCCAAAAAGCTCAACGAAGCTGTTGATGAAGTGCGCAAACAAGAAACCAAAGAACTTGCGGCACGAGGCTACGAACCCGTGCTCAAAAAATCCCGTTACTGCTTTCTCAAGCGCGCCACCAACCTAACGGATCATCAAAAAATTCGCCTCAAAGACCTGCTGAGCTACAACCTCAAAACCGTGAGAGCGTATCAGATCAAAGAAAGTTTCGATGCGTTCTGGGGCTACGTCAGCGTGCACCATGCCCGCAAGTATCTGAGAGCATGGTGTACCCGGACCATGAAAAGCCGCCTCGCCCCCATGAAGAAATTCGTCAAAACGCTGCGAGCGCACGAGGACTTGCTGTTAAACTATTTTCAAGCCAAAAAACAATACCACTCAGGGATGGTAGAAGGGTTCAATTTGAAAGTAGGCAACGCGATGAGAAGAGCCTTTGGATATAGGAACTTCGAGCATTTAAGCATAGCCCTTTACCATCAACTGGGCGACCTCCCCGAGCCGCAAGCCACCCACAGATTCTGCGGATGAGCCTTAAAAAATTTTACCCTGACGGACATCGTGTTGCCTCATTGAAGCGGGCAAACAAAACAACAACAGGCGGTTTCAGATTGTTAGCGAATAAAAGTTAGATATGCAAAAGAAGGGATTCATCTTTGGGGGTGTATAGTATCAGACCGAATCAAGGGTTACCCCCAACTTTTTTTACGGAAAATTTTTGGGTGTGGTTTTTGAGGTCAGGGGGCGGAGGGGGTGACCGGGTTGGCTCTGGAGCTTTGCTGGTGTTGGCTGCCGGGAGGGGAAGTAGGAGGCGGGAGTGGGTGGGTTTGGAGGTTTTTGTGCTGAGTTGGGTTTGTTTTGTTGCTTGCGGCGTTTGTATTATTCCTTGAGGGAGAATTTTTGCGAGTCGCCAGCGGGGGGTGAGAAAGAGAAGTGAAAGGTTCCGAGTGAGCAGTGTGCGATGTGGAAAAAATCAACGCAGCTGCGATGATGCGATGGACGTTTCAAATCTTGACGATCAAAGTCATATGCCGCGCGGTTTAGATTTCCAGACTGCTATCTCAAGATTTCTTGTGGCTGCGGTGCAGGTGAAATCGCCCGCCCGAAGGCAAGAATGTGAAATCCCATTTCCCCTCGCCCCATGGGTGGACCAATTGTGCGTACGCTTTCGACTTCAATCGCCGCCAGGCTTTGCACACGCGCCCCTGACTCTCGATCTGAAATGCGGTGAGAGGTTCATTCAGCGCAAACGGCTGGCATACTCAGTACTGCTCAAATTACCGGTGATGACGAAGGCGGAGCGGGCGGGGTGGGGGAGGTTTTTCCTTTACTGGTTGGCCATGCGCAAGCAAAGTCAGGGCAGGCATGATGATGACAGACGCAGCTCTACCGGGCCCCGATGTTTCGCAGCGGCTCGCGGCGCGGGCGCGACCGTCCGGCAATCCCGTGATGTATCAGCAGTGGCGCGACCTGCTTTTTTTGCACTGGGAGTATCCTGCGGCGGCGATTCAGGCGATGCTGCCGGAAGGGCTGTTTGTGGATACCTTTGACGGCAAGGCGTATCTGGGTGTCGTGCCGTTTTTCATGCGCGGGATTCGACCACGCTTCCTGCCTGCGGTGCCGGGCATTTCGGATTTCATGGAGCTGAATCTGCGCACTTATGTATTTGATCGCGCCGGTGTGCCGGGTGTGTGGTTTTTCTCGCTCGATGCAGACCAGTGGCTTGCGGTGAAGATCGCACGACGCTTTTTTCACCTGCCCTATGAGCACGCGAAGATGGATTCGAGCCGCACGGCGGAGGGAACGATCCGCTATGCCTCGCTACGCACCGGTGAAAGGGCGAATGGCACGCGTTGCGAGTTTGCGTATGCGCCCGGTGCCGAACTGCCGCAGCCTGAGCCCGACTCACTGGAGTTTTTTCTGGTCGAACGCTATCGGCTCTATTCCCCTGCGCCCGATGATCTGCGGCGCGGTGCGGTTTTCCATGAACCGTATCCGCTGTGCCGCGCGGAATTGACGGCGTGGGATGAAAACCTGCTGGCGCTCGATGGCTTCACGCCCACGGGTCGTCCGCCCGATCACGTGTTGATGTCGCGCGGAGTGGACGTGAGGATTTTTCCGTTGGAGCCTGTGTGAAAAGAAGCGGGCAAGCATGTCCCGGCTGGGTGAGTCCAATGTTTTTTTTCTGGGTATGAAGCGCAAGGACCACCATCCGCGTGGATGGATCGTTTCCCATATGCGCTCAAGGATTGAATCATTGCAGGAAATGCCGCGATCAAAATGGCAGGGAAGGATCTGCGAGCGTTCCGGCGGGGGACGGTCGATTCGCGCCTAACGTCAACAACTTTCACCCAACGCGCCTGTTGCTGATCCTTCTCGAAAGCCAGCACCCGGCAGGATGCCGGCCACAGCCCGCGGGACGCAGGCGCTCCCCGTGAAGAAAATTCCAGGCCTTTTGAGAATCTCCCCGGCATGATCGCCGTGGAAAATCCTGCGATGAAAAAAGCTTGCCACCTTTCCCCCGCCCCGCTAAATCCTGCGTCCCAACTCAATTACCATGGCCAGCACTCCCGTCATCAACCTCCGCAAAGGACACGCCGTTCGTCACAACAACGAGGTCTGCGTCGTCATCAGTCACGAGCTCAAGACTCCGCCCCGCATGGCCTCTTATGTGCAGATGTCCGTCCGCAGCGTCAATACCCAGAAGGTTTTCAACCTGCGCATGACATCGAACGATTCAATGGAGAGCGTGTTGCTCGAGCGCATTCATCACGAGTATTCCTACAAGGACTCCAGCGGCTATCATTTTCTCAACAACGACACCTACGAGGATGTTGTCGTGCATGGCGACCTGATCGAACCGGTGAAGTTTTACCTGATCGAAGGCCAGAGTTACCAATTGCTGTTCACCGATGGCAATGTCGCCGCCGTCGAACTGCCTCCGTCGATGGTCATGATCGTGGCCGATTCGCCCGCCGGGGTGAAAGGTGACAGCGCCAACAATGTTTACAAGGCAGCGACGATGGAAACCGGTCTGACGATGCAGGTGCCGCTGTTCATCAACCCTGGTGAAAAGCTGATTGTCAAAACCGAGGACGGCTCCTATTTGGGCCGCGCTTGAGCCAAAAAGAGATCACCGCGAGTTGCCGTACATCATCCGCTGTGCGGGCACGCATTTGTTTTTCCAAAGAATTACGACGGAAGCCAGGGAAAGCAGGACTCGTTGAACCAGTGTGCTTGCGAAAATGAATCCACTACAAGTTGGATGATGCTTTCGTAGTCGAGGACACAAGGTTTTTCGGAAGCTCACCCGCCTGCGGATGTGATCCATTACCCGGACTCGGACAAATGGTTCATCAAACCGCAGCGCAAGTGTTTCACCCTTCAGGAATTCCCCTAGTTTGCGGGCGAGTAATGAAATCCATCCTGAACAACATGTCATGAACCACGTATTGATCATTCACGAAGTCGCGGACTACCCCGCGTGGAAAAAGGTTTTCGACAACGCCGCAGACATCCGCCGCAATGCCGGCGAACGGTCCTATCAGGTGCTCAGGGACCATCTCGATCCGAACCGCATCGTCCATTTTTCCGTGTGGACTTCCCTAGATGACGCGAAAGGATTTTTCGAATCCCCCGCGCTGGTGAAGATCAGGGAAGAAGCAGGAGTGAGGTCTCCCGAATTTCTCTACCTCGAACAACTGGAAGCCGTTAGCCTGTAAAGCCCGCGTCGCCGAAGGGATCGGCGCGCGAACGATGTATTCCATGACAAAGTGTCTTATTTTTCGAGGATCACCGTCTTTTCCTCCGTCGGGAAAACGGCGGGGACCGGCAGACTGACCTTGCCGGTGGCGACCCATTCGCAGGCGCGCAGGGTGATCAGGTTCGAACCGGCGCATTGAATGGCATCGGTTTTGGGTCCGACGTGGCCCATCACGTTGGTGACAACCTTGCCCTTGCCAAACGGAATCCACCAGACCATCGGCTCGTGTTCGCCGGTGCCGCCCTTGGCTTTGTCGGCAAAAGCGGTGGCGAGAATGTGCATGTCCTCGGCGGGACCGCGCTGGCCGTGATAAAGCTCGTCTTGGCCGTGTTTCCACTTGAGGGGAAGGCCTTTCATGATCGGATGATCCGCATCGCGACTGGTGACAATGAACTCCCACTGGCTGCCGTGGCCGGCTCCGGGACCATCTTTGGGTTTGTGAATGGTCACCTTGCCGTCGTCGGCCACGGTCACACGATTGCCGTAATCAGGCCCGCGCCAACCGAGGCCGATCATCTTGTCGTATTCCGCCCAGCCGGAAAACGCATTGTTGGCCGCATGAATGATCACCGCGCCGCCGCCATTTTGGATAAACTCGACGAAGGACTTCTTGATCGGATCGGGCCATTGCTTGCCGTTGTAATTGCTGAGCACGACCTGATACTTGGAAAAATCGGGCTTCCATTCCTCCCAGCCCGAATCTCCCGGCGGAGTGGTCGAGACATCCACGGTGAACAGCCCGCAGGCTTCAAACTGCGCCTTGTGCCAGGGAGTCATTCGCTTCCAGTCGTGATTGTTCTGGCCATCGATGATCAGGACGCTGATTTTCGAAGCTTCGGCGGCGCGCGCGAACGTACCGAAGGGCACGATGCAAACAAAACCCGCAAGGGCGGCGGAGCGGAGGAAATGACGGCGATGGTTGGATGGAATCATGATGAAGTTTGGTTGAGGTTGTTGGACAAGCACCGCATTCAAAACTACATACGGTGATCTCCCTATTACGAACTGTCCCGCCGCGGTTCTTTCAGTTGATCTTTGGCATCGCGCGCGGCGACGACAGGATGTCGTCCGGGCGATTCACTTGACCACAGGTTTCAGTGCGAATTTGTGAGGCTTCGGTTGGCGGGTCGCGTCGATCTGCGCCTCAAGATCGGCGAGCACTTGGGGAAGAGTGGCCTGCTCCTTTCTGTTGTGGATCCGCGCTTCCCATAATGTTTTTCCGGTTTCGTTTTTCTGGAAGATCAATGCTAACACCTCCTGGGCCTGTTTGCTGATGGGACCTGCCGAATTCGATAGATTCCAGCCTTCTGCGAGTTCTTCCCTACTGGCCGTGGCCACAAGAGCCTCATCGATGCTGATCTCGTAGCGCTCTTCCTTCAAACCGGTTACTTTCAATTCATAGCGATTCAAGTCAGCCAGGACCGGAGCGAGTTTCAAGGCGTTCAGCGCCCTGGGGTCGACGGGCATGGGCAATGAATCATCGGTGCGATCGAAGGAGATCGTTCCGCCATCGATCTTGAAATTGCCGACCACGCATTTTTCGGAACCGACAACTTTGCCGCTGGCGCCATCGGACACAGCGAGCTCAACGCGCGAGACCAAAGCAGGAGCATTGAGTTTTTTCAAAATGATTGCCGCCATCAAGGTATGGCCTGCCGGCCCGGGATGGACTTCGTCACCGCCACCAACGCTGGCCGCCGCATCGAGCGAATGCTCGCGTTTCACAATCGCCATGTAGGGATCGAACTGGTCAACAAATGTCGCACCTTCCCCAGCGGCTACAGCCTTCAGGCCGTCGGCAAACTTGCGGAGAGCGACGTTGCGGACATCGATCGAAGGATCGGGGCCTTTGCTTTCGATCGGCTGGGGTGTCAACAGCACCGTCCGCGCCTGGTTTTTGGCGAGCGATTTGACGAGGTGCGTCTGACTGCGCACGTAGGTCTTGAAAATGTCCTCGCGAAACGTTTCGTAGTTGTGGTCGTTCATGCCGAAATTCACGAACACCACTGTCGGTTTGAAAGTAAGGATGTCCCGCTGCAACGGACCGTCGACCGATTCCTCGATCATTTTTTGCTGCGCGTCCGCCGCTGCGGCATGGAGGATTTTTTCATCGGGAAACGAACGCATCCGCAACCAGGCGGTGTCGCCGCCCCAGCCTGCGTTCCAGAAGGCAAACTTCGCTTTCGGAAAACGGGTCAACGTGTAGGCCTCGATGAAGGTTGTGTAAAGTCGCTGTTCGGTGATGCTGTCGCCGAGAAAAGCCACGCGGTCGCCGTCGCGCAATGCGAACCCGGGCTCCTGCGCCCATGGCTTTTCAGTGAGCAGGGCGCAGGCAAGGATGGTGACAAGCAGTTTTTTCATTGTATGGTTTGGATTGATGATGATTGATAACATGAAAATGATTTCGACCAGGCAGAGCCCGAAGGCACCAACCGGAAGCCTCGGAAGACATCGTCCCGGAAGTCAGGGCCGCATCCAAAGCGCTGGGCCGACCGGCAGAATTGAGTAGAACACTGCCAGACATGACCGTGCATGGCGCAGATACGCCGGGCGAGGGGTTTCTTCTGGCCGACGGGATGAGTTGATTTGGGGTCGCCGTTGCCAATCCAACCCGCCTCGCCCCGCGCAGCATCGGCGGGAAGTCTTTGCTGCTCGCCTTGCTTCTCGTTCGGTTTCTTGCGGAAGTTCGCCGCGTCACTCCTTGGAACTTCATCAACAGGCAGATCGCCACTCTTGCACCGGTTCGCACTTTCACCCATCACTGCCTTCCACTGGGCCTGCGTTTCCGTGTCAATCCCGATATGGAATCCTTTGGTTCGTGTCGCCTTGTGCCCGGTCTCGCGCGCCTTGCGTCCCGCTTCTGTCTTTGGGCTTCCCATCATGAATTCACCCGGCGGGGTATGGGCAGTTTTCAAGGCGATGGAGTTGGTGAGTGTGTCGCCGGGATTGCGTTGACCATCATCCGCCGGCTTCAATTCAGGGGACGTGTCCGCTGACTGCAAGGTTTCTGGCCCGCAAACCGCCGTTAACAACGTGACGAGGTCAAAATTGTTGCTTGAAAAGCACATGGGTATTTCACGCATTCTCATGTTGCATGGTTCACAGCGGTTTGTTCACGCGTGTTGTCACTTGGCAATGCGTAGTTTCTCATGAACCCGCGTGTCGAGGGTAAAGCGCGTACCGGAGGCCATTTCCGTTTTGCCATCGTCCCGGGTGATTTTCACATCATGGCCCGGCCAGGGATTTTGAATGGTGCACTTTCTGCCGCGTTCACTGACGATATCAACGTATTGAACCTCGCCGCCCTTGAGTTCTGCGGAGACCAGGAAGGCTCCCCAGGCGCGGAGATTCGAGAAACGCGCGTCCTTATCCTTCGGCCATGTTTGGAAAAGGCGCAGAACGTGCCCGTGGCTCATGCACAACATCTCGTTGATGGTGTTAGGAACAATACTGCAATTTTCCACCGCTTCAGGCGTGCTGGTCGTCAGGCCATTGATGCCGCCCTTGGTCTGGATCATATCGCGCAATTCCTGGAGAATGATGGCGGGATCGTAACCCACTCTGGCGGCGGCAGGATAAATGCTGCTCATACCGTTGGCGTCCTTCCAGCGGTTCATGATGCGGATCGTGTTGCGGGAAATTTCCAGCAATTGGGGATCACTGTCGGGGCCGAGCGCTCCAGCCGGATAGATATGCTGGAGGGAGCAAGTGTTGTCAGCACTCCATTCCGTGCCCTTTTCGCTGTCGCGAAATACGGTGGCCTTGTCCTTCGCCAGGGTCGGAAATGTGCTGAGGTGTTGCAATATATGCCGCCACTTTTCCTGTCGCTCCTTGTCCGCATCGAGTTCGATGCTCATCTCCAATACTGTTTCGAACACGTTTCGCACCAGGCCCAGCGACATGATCGAATTGAAATCAGGACCGGAGTTTTCCTGAATGGAGTCGTTTTCAATCACATAGCGGTCTTCCTCAAATTTCAAATAATCCTCCCAGAAGCTCGCCACCTCGAGGACAAAGGGATAGACCACTTTGGCGTAATTCGGGTCGTAGGAATGATACCAATGCATGGACATGGGAGTCACCGCGTAGGCCGCATTGCACTTCTGGCCCATGAAACAGCCGCCCTCCTGGTAGGCTGCATTGTTGAGGTTCGCCCTGAGGCTGGGCTCGATTCCCATCGGTCCAATCCCCACCGGGTAATAAACCCCGCGCAAGCCTAGCAGTTTTTTCGCGTAGAAGCGGCCGCGCTCCATGAATGCCAGGACCGGAGCGTGGTAAGTCGCCGCTTGTTCCAGATGATTGGATGAATACAAGCCGTAGAAGGCCGCCTGGTAGTTGTAGTTGAGGTGGTAATCACCGGCCCATCGCGGATCATCATCGGTGACCCACACCCCAAACAAGCCGGGCGGAAAATCCGTGTTCCGACTGGTGCATCCCAGCAGGTAATTGGACAGGTAGTAGCGCTGTTCCAACAATGGATCACCGATTTCAATCAGCGACTTGCTCCAGAATTCCCTCCACCATTGGGTGTGCGCCGCCAGCAACTTGCTGATAAGATCAGCATTCATCCCTGCCGCACTCTCTTGAACAGCGGCCAGCGGATTCCTTGCATCAAACGAACTCTGCACCTCCACTAACAATGAAACCTTCTCGCCCGGTTGCAGTGTGAATTTTGGTCCTGGTTGGGATTTGGGCGTCGGCGGTGGCGGATGCTTCGGGAGCGGATTGCGAATCACTTCCTCCTTGTAAGGCTCAAGTTCCGGCCAAGCGGGTTTGCCACCAAGGATCGTTAGCGCTGCTGCTGCCGCAGTGGGGATCTTCTCGTCGGGAAAAGCCTTGGCCGCCCACAAGACTCCATTCTTGCGGCCGAGTTCTTCCTTCGAGCCTCGCCCCGGCGCAGCCCACATCCGGGTTTCGACCTCAACCGGCTTCCCCTCGACAGTCAGCTCGATGAGCAGGACGTCGGCGGTGGCCGCGACCAACGATCGCATGACAACCGTGCTTTCACCCTTGCTGAAGCGGGCGGTCGTGGTTGCGGGAAACAGCTGCTGCTCGATCAGATAGCTGCCACCGGCAAGGGCCGGAATGTTGATTTCAAGACCACCGAACAAACGGGGGCCTCCCTCCCGGTGGCCATCTCTCATCCGCCAGAAATTATTCTTGCTGAGCCAAAAGCGTTGCGCCTCCGGAGCACCGCTGATCACGACACCCAGGTTGCCATTTCCCAACAGTGGACCTCGTGCTGAATCCCGGGATGGCACACCAACCGGCGGAGACGCAAATACAGCCTTGTATGGTGAGACGATCTTCTCCGCCGCAGCCTCCAGGACCTGACTGTCCGAGGATCGGGCGCCCGCCTGGAGCAAAAGGAAAAAAACAAGGGCAGCACCCAGGTTGAGTGGACCATTGATAGTGGACGTTTTCATTCCGTGGAGAAAAGGGTGGACGTGCATTGGGGATAATTTCACGGGTTTCCTGATTTATTCAGCGGCGACGATCACGCGGAAGCCATCGCGGTTGAATGCCCTGCTGGGCGCGGCCTGGAATCGCCGGGCGGAACGGCATTTTTCCGGATCACTGTGCCAGCCACCGCCGCGCTGGACACACTTGCCGCCGGTGGCCGGCCCGCCCGGATCGGTGGCGCCCCCCGGTGGATAAGGCGCATAAAAATCGGCGCACCATTCGAGGATATTGCCGTGCATGTCATACAAACCGTAGGCGTTCGGTTTGAACAATCCAACCGGTGCGAACATAGGCGACTTATGGGTTTCGGCATCCCAGCCGTCGGAGGAAAAATGCGCGTATTCCCGAAGTCGTTCGCTGTCATCGCCGTGGGCGAAACGCGTTGCCATGCCGCCGCGGCATGCGTATTCCCACTGGGCTTCCGTGGGGATTGCCAGGAGTTTTCCTGACTTCTTCGAAAGCCATGCACAGAAGGCATTGGCATCCGGCAGGGTGGTTGCGGTCGCAGGATGACGAGGCTGGAGCGGAAATTCGTATCGATACTGTTCCCATTTGTACCCGCTGTCCTTGAGAAATTGATTCCACTGCTCCACCGTGACTTCATAAACCCCCATGAAAAATGGTTTGCTGATTGTTACCTCATACGGAGCTTCATCCGGAAGCCTGCCTTCTTCCGCGACCGGACTGCCCATTTGAAATTTCCCCGCCGGGATTTTCACAAATTTCATGCTGACATTGTTGCCGAGGTCGAGCGACAACTGCTCCAACAATAGAGCCGGTGGTGGCGGCGGCGACGGGGCATCCGATTTCGCTTTCGGGGGATTGGGATTGACGGGAGTCGGCGGCGCCTTCGGTCTGCCGAGCAATTCGATCATCGCCTTGCCCATGCCGTCGCCGATGAGATAATACGTCTCGGCATTGCAATTCCAGTGATACCCAAAGCCGGTGGGTGAAAGTTCGCGCGGGCGGAAAAATCCACGGGTCTCGACGTAGAGAACATTGCCCTTGAATTCCTCGCGTGCCGCCGCCGCCTGCTGTGCGAGGGAAATCTGCAGGCGCCGGGCGACCTTTTGCTCCCAACCGCCAAAGCCACTGCCGCCGATCACGAAAGGAAGATTCGGCACACCCAGGTCTTTGCGGACATCCTTGATGAAATTCACCATGTTGAATTCGTATTCGTCAGCCATGGCTTGAGCACAGCCGTCCTGCCAGCCCTGATGCCAGCCGAAGCCGGCGATTTCATACCCTTTTCCGTCGTAATTCACGTAATCGGTCTTCAGGTTTTGCAGTTGCTCCTTCACGCTTTTGATCATCTCCTGATACCAGCCACCCGTCTTGCCACCGGAACCTGGCGGCCGCCAGTCAGAAGCGAGACTGGTGCCACCAACCGCAACTTTGATCAGCAGCACCTGGTTGTCGAGATAGTCGCCGACGTTCCAGCCGAATCCTAGCTCAGGACCAATCGCCCCGCTGCCGGCGAAACCACCCACCGTCAGTCCACCCTTATTGCCGTAGGAGCACCATACGTCATCACGCACCGCCCATTTTCCCTCCTTATCAACAAGGTGCCTGAAGCGATCCGCCGAGGCCGGATCCTTGACAAGGGTTTCCAGGGTTCCCTTCTGCGCTCCGCTGATGAAACCCTGACCTTCCATGTTCGACTGTCCGGCCAGCAGGAAGATTTTCAGCGGACTCTTGCCACCCTGTTTCGCAGGTGGAGCGGGTAGCTTTGAAGGTGCCTGTTCGCCCATTGCCAGAGACGAGAGCAGCACGCCAGCGAGCGCCAACGAGGTGAAATGCACGGTGAGTATTGACAGGTTCATTTTCGCAGTCCGATGGGAGCAATCAGTTTCAGTTCACTTTCGCTTTCAGTTCAAAGGACTTCAGGGCAATGCCACGCTTGTGGTTTTCCGCGTCCACGCTGACAGGGGTTTGCACGCGCAGCGTTTGTTTTCCCCGCTCCAGTTTTAATTCGACGGGTTTGGTATCCTCCCACAAGCCTAAGGAATTGGCGATTGACACGGTGGCGATCACGTTACTGCCGGAACATATTTCGAGAAGCTGGTCATCGTTGATGCACGCAGCCTTCATGGTGATTTGATAGTTTCCCGCCGTGGGAACATCGAGCGTGAAGTCAGCCCACTGCTCCTTCATCTGTTGCTGGAAATAGATCTGTTTGCCGCCGGTTTGACTGTCATGCACGAGGACATGGGGGGTCTGCCCACCCCATGAAATCTTGCCCCCGGTTTGCGCAAAGGAAGCTGCGTCCACAAGCAGGGCTCCAGCCGCCGCTTTGACAGGATCGGCGGAAATGTTCGCGGGCGTCGCGCTCGCCGCGGGCTGGACTGATTTTCCGGCCACCGCCGCTTTCACCCCTGGATCGGCTTCCGCTTCCTCGGGCTTGAGCGACGCAGTGAGATCTGTTTTCCCTGCGGTAATGGAATCATTGATTTTATGGGCCACTTCCATGAATGCAGCGGCGCGATCGGGAGCGGTCAAAGCCCCCGCCAGCCAGCGCAGATGTTCCACGCAGGAAAACTTTGCCGCATCGGAACGCTTCTCGACGGCGGCCAGAAACTCCGGCCCAGAAATGCCTTCCAGCTTCGACACCTGCCATCCGCCGCCAAAGCCGACCTTCCATGCGCTGCCGGGTTGTGGTTGGAGCATCGGGTTGGCCGACTTGTAAGCCACGCAGGCATGGGCCGGCTGGCCGACACCGATGGCCGGGATGCCGAAGGCACGGCAGATCATCACCGACCACGATGAGCGAGGCCCACACTTGCCGCCGCCGGACAGCACGTTCTTGAAATTTTGATATCCACCATTCGGGTAGAACTTGGGAGGGGCGGCCCTGCGCCAGACCAGGCTGGTTGATTCGACCACCCTTTCATCAATTCGCAGATCCGGCCGGAATGTGTTGAGCATTGCCCTTGCCCAAGTGAGGTCGGCACTGCTTGCACCCGAGGTAAGAACTTTCGTGTATTCCCAGACAGTGAGATGGTCGAAACTCGGCATGAGTTCCTTATTCTGATGGGCCGTCTTGTAGTGTTGGTAGCGGGAGACCGCATCATCCGCTTTGTCGGCGCTGCCTGCGCCACCGGGAGCCGGAGGGGCCAGTGCGAGGGCAATGGCCATTTTCAAATACAGGCCGTCCTTTGCATCCGGATCGGACTTGAGGATATTTTTCCATACCTCCAGCGATGTCGTATTGAGAGTGTAGTCGTTCGCTTCGCGTGCTGCCAGGCCGATCGGCACAGCACCTTCCAGATACAACTCCATGGCCGGCGTGTTCTTGAGCAACCACGCGAGAAATGCCTGATTCGCCGGGTCCGCTTTTGCGAAGGCTCCGAGCTTGTCCGCACCGGTCTTGGCGATGAGTTGCCGTTGATCCAGGGCGCTCAGGAAGATCGGGTCTTTGAGCAATAGAGCCGCGCTCTTTTCGTCAGGCTTGGCCGGGGCCTTTTCGTTTAGCCAGGCCTTGGCGTTGGTCAAGTAGGTGCCAAAGTCGCCGCTTTTGATTGCGGCATCCAAATCAATGCCGCCTGGCTGCCACGCGTGGACCTTCGTTACAGCGGCACAGAACAGCGCGCCGGTGAAGAGAAATGTAAGAGTGTTTTTCATGAGTTGGTTTGGTATGGTGTGTGAGAATTTATTTCACTTTGCTTCTTTCAGATAGGCGATCAGATTGGCGAGCGACTGCGGAGTGAACAAAGCCTCAAGCCCGTCGGGCATGAAGGAGGTCTTCGAACTTTGCAGCTTTACGATGTCCCGGCGAAGAATATTTCGCACGGTCGTATCAGCGAGCTTGAAAATGATGCTTTCACCTGCTTCGCCACTGATGATGCCGTAGAGTTGTTCGCCATTTTTCAGCTCACAAAAATACGCGGTAAATCCAGGTTCGATGTTGGCGCTGGGATCCAGAATGGAGCTGAGGAGCTTCGACGGTTCGTGGCCGACGACCGAGCGCAGATCGGGGCCGAGAACATGTCCGACGCCTTCCAGTTGGTGACAGGCGGCGCACGCGGTGGCGAAGACGGTCTTTCCAGCAGTGGCGTCTCCTTTGAGTGTGAGCGCGGATTGGAATGCCTCCACTACCTTCGCGCGCGAGGCGTTGGCCGCGCTGGTGAAAGCCGCGGCTGCGAGCTTACGGACGTTTTCGGAAGGATGCTTCAACAAACGCGCCTGTCGCTGGGCATCCAATCCAGACGCACTGATTTTCCCGGCCTTCACTTGACCGAGCAGCGCGATGACCCATGTTTCGCGGCTCATCAACGCATCTAACAAAAGAAGGCGCTGTGCCGGAGTGCGGATGTCCCAATCCTGCATGAAAAAATCCGGCACACGCGCGTCGTTCGACTGCGCGAGCGATGAAACAAGTTCCGCAAACGATTCCGCATTCTCCTTCTCTCCGATCAAGCTGCCAAGCATGGCGACTGCCGCCGGTTCCTCAACCGGATCTGCCAACAACACAGAGGAAACCATCGCACGCTTGGGTGGCGGACTGTTCGGATCATTTGCGATCATCCTCAAATCCGCGATCAGTTTCGCCTTTTTGTCAGCCATATTTTTCCATTCGACTTCGGATGCGTGTTTCGCGGTGAGCTTCTCCAGCGAGATGCCATTCGCGACCAGCAACTGAAGCAGTGTCTGAAAGGTTCGCAGGGGCTTTTCATCCAGCTTCGCCGCGTCGCTGATGATGGAGGTGGCCACGTCGAGAATGATAGCGTCGTTTTTCTCCGCAAGGGCGACACGCAGCACCACGTCCATGAGCGTGGGCTCGCTTTGCAGCTGCGTTGCGGCCACGGCCATGTGTGGCAGCAGCGAACTGACGAGCGCGCCGCGAATCATCGGATCGTCGTGATCGCGGCCCGCGAGTTTGACCAACGCCTCGCCCGCGACGCGTTGCTTCCACTCGCCAAGTGAGAGCGCGAGTTGCAACCGGACTTTCGCATCCGGATCATCGGCGAGTTTCGCAGCGGCGTCGACCACGGCATCGACGCCGTGTTTTTCCGCAAGCCGCAGCGCATGCTCGCGAACTCCGGCCGCTCCATCGTGCAGTGCGGTGACGAGCATTTCGTTCTTCAAAGCGTTCAGATTCTCCAACACGGAAAGCGCATGGGCGCGAGCAAGCGGTTTCCCGCTGGTTGTCACCATCTTTTCCAACGCAGGAACGATTGCGCGATCCGCTTTCGATTGCAAAAGCATCTGCGCGCGATCCCGCAGCCAGCCGTTCGGGCTTTCGAGCAGCGCGATGAGATCGTTCGCGCTCATCGTGTCGAGACGTTTGATCGGTGCGGGGCGTTTTCCTTCCGGATAGATCCGATAGATCCGACCCATGTCCTCGCCTTCGCGGTAGAAGGGCTGGAAGTCGCTTTTGCCATTCTCCGGCAGCCATTCCGGGTGCTCGATCATGTAACGATACATGTCCGCGATCCACAGTGCTCCATCGGGACCGGTGCGCGTCATCACGGGTCGGCACCAACGATCCTCGCTTGCGAAGAACTCCGGATGGTCTTCGCTTTCGGCGCGGCGTACTTTGAAACTGACTCCCTCGTCCTCCACGAGAAAATGCTGCACGAGATTGGACACCGGCTCGCAGGTGAACGAGTGCATCAATTTGCTTTCGCCAAAGAGCTGCGTATCTAAATACGGTGCGACCGCACAGGCGGAGGTGTAGTGACCGGCGTCGGAGAAGGAATGATAGCGTTTCTGCGAACCGCTCAACGCATACACCACCGGATTGCTGCCTGTTAGAACATTGCGCGGGCTTGGCGGCGCGACATATGGATTGCGGCGCAGGTAGCGGTCTTCCAAAACATAATGCCAGATCGGAAAGCTGTTTTGCACACCGAACCAATGGCCCCACGCATCGCGATTGCGCCCGAACTGCGATGGCCCGCTGAGCGGATCAAATTCACCCGTGTCCGGCTTGAAGCGGAAGTCGCGGCTGCCGAGCGCGATTTTCTCCCCGGTCAGCACGGACGTGATGGCGATGTCCTTGCCGTAATCCACGTGATGCCCGCCGTTGGCGCAATACACCCAGCCGTCGAGCCCCCAGCGCAGGCCGTTCACGCGGAGTTGCTGGTTGCCTTGGAGGAAACCGGTGAGGAGCTTCTGCTGCACGTCCGCCTTGCCGGTGCTTTTGGTGTCCTTGAGAAACAAAATGTCCGGCGCTGCAGTGACGAGACACCCGCCACGCCAGCAGAGAATTCCGTTAGGAAAATTCAATCCCTCCGCGAAGAGGGTGGATTTGTCGTAACGCCCGTCGCCCGTCGTGTCTTCGAGGATCCGCACGCGGCCACCCGGCTTGCCCTTGCCGTCCATGCCGAGCGGATAGTCCGCCATTTCGACGACCCAGAGCCGTCCGCGCTCATCCCAGTCGAAGGCGACGGGATCGAACACCAACGGTTCTGCGGCGACGAGTTCCACTTCGTAACCTTTGGCAATATGGATTTTTTTCAGCGACTCCTGCGGCGGCAGCGGGAGGCTGTCTTGCAGTTGCTTCGGCACGGGAACCTCGGAGGCTTTTGGCGTGCCCTTGGGTTGCCCGGACGCGGTGTGAAGCGTGAGCGCTTCGGTATCGCTCAACGCCCGGTCAAACAACGCGAACTGCGCCATGAACCCACGCAACGGCGCGAAGTTGTCATTGCGGGCACCGAGGAAAAAATCCGGCATTCCCGCGGTCGTATCATCTGCTTCGCCGCTGAACTCCGGATGCTCCGCGCCGTTCAGAAACGCCTTGATGTGTTTGCCATCGCGAATGAACACGACGTGATTCCACGTCCCGGGCGGAATGCTGATCTCGCCAGTCAAATTCTGTTCCTTCACGTTGCCATTGAAGAAAAACAGCCGTCCGGTCATCTCGGAATTGAACGTGCCGCCAATGCCGAGGTGATCGCCCGGCGCGGTCTTTTCGCCCTCTTGACCGCGCGAGAAAAGATAGGCCGTCACCGGATTCGCATCATTCGCCTGCTGGTTGTTGAACCAGAGCGAAACGGTATAGGCGGTGCCAAGCTTGGCATGCTGCGACCGCACCCGCCCCGAAGTGAATTCCGCGAAGGTGTCCGGACGCATGGTGATCGAACCCTCCAGCGCCTGGTCGCTTTCCTTTTCCTGCAATGACCAGAATACGCCGGGTTTCAACGCCTTGATCGCATCCATGTATTTGGCCGCGAACTTCGGGGCCTTCGCGTTCATGCGGTTGTTGTCGAGGGTGCGATTCCGGTCCGCATCCACCCTTGCGATTTCCTCCGGTATGCCGCTGATCTTCCAAAATCCCGCGATCTCGTCCGGAGACAGCGCCCGATCAAAGACCGCGATTTCATCCAGCTTGCCTTCGAGTCCATTGCCGAAGGTAAGCTTCGCTGCCATTTCGCCCGCCGCCCCTTCCAACACGGGATCCACCGCGCCGTCGATATGAACACGCAGCTTCGCGCCCTCGCGCACGAGCACGACAAAATGCCAGTCATCCGCGCGCGGCCCGTCTTTCGTTTGCGCATCGCCGAGCGCGAGTCGCAGGCGATGATCGGCGGACTGGTGCGCGACCAGTTTTGCGCCCAGTCCCTCGATGACATTTCCACTGCGATCGCTCGCTCCGCTTTGATGACCGAGCCATAGCCAAAGCGCGATCGAGGCGTGGTCCGTGAGTTTCGGTTCAGCCTCGATGCGACCGCCCGCGAGATGGAGCGAACGGTTGATTTGTTTGTCACCTGAAATTGCGGATGGCTTCAACGCCTCGCCAGCACCGTAGCCTGTGCCACTGCCGACTCCCGGCAAATACCATGCAGCTAGATCAAAGACGTTTGCCGAAACACCGCCCGCCACCGCGTTTCCAGCGATGCGGCCCCCGGCTTCATCCAGACGCCAGTAAGCCAACGGTTTCGCAGCGAGCACGGCTTTTGTAAACGGCCCATGCTGCGATTCCATCGGACGTCGTTTCTTTCCGGTCACTTCTTCCAGCGCGCCAAGCAGCGTCTCGACTTCTTTCGGCTCGGCCTGCGGTTCGAGTCCTGCGGTGCGCGCGGGCCAGGTGGTGTAGCCACCGAATGCGTGCTGTTCCGGTGGCGGAATGTAACCCTCGGCGCCATTGGCGAGTTCGATGTTGAAATGCGATGCAAACGGCGACTGCGCCTTCAACTTCAAACCCGTGATCGCATACACTTCGTTCGGCAGCGTGCTGATCGTGAGATCACCGATGCGGATGGCCTGCAACTTCAGCGATGTCGTCTGCCGTTCGTGCAAAATGATCGCCTCGCGGGCATACACTTGACTGATGCCGTTCGGCAGTTCGTTTTGAATCTGCGCCGCGATCGGGCGTGCCCAGGCCAAGCGCTTTTCGTCAGGAACGCGGTATGCGAGCGGCAGGACCTTCTCGACGATGCCTAGTGGCGCGACATCATGATACTCGACGTTGCGCAGCGCCTTCATCGTGTTCGCCGCCACCGCCTCCGCGTAGCCATCCATCGAGTATCCCCTTGCCGCTGATCCATAATCCATCCACATCAGATCGCCACTCGTGCCTTGCGACATCGCGCAAACAAAGGGGCCGTTGCCATCACCGGAGACGCCGAGCTTGTGCGCGATGTGACGGCAGAACGCGCCGTAGTAATCAGCCGACACCGCGCCGGCTCCGAAATAATGCTGAGAATAATTCGCCAACATGCCAAGAGGTTTACCCTCCTTCGTTTGAATCGCAATGAGTGAAATCTGCGGATCGACGGGGCCGCTCGGTCCGATCACATCCTTGCTGAGGTGCCCGGGATGCATGTTCGCGTACCCGTTTTTTTCGCCAAAAGGATCCGCGACTTCCGCTCCCGCCTTGCGGATCCAGCGGCGGTTATGCGTGTGTTCCCAATCATCGATCGAGGCCCAACCGATACGTGCGGGCTGCAGGTTTTTTTCCGCGGCAACAATGCCTTCCGCGATCTTTGGCATGAGAAACGCCGCATAGTCCTTGTCGAGCCGGGTGCCAAGGCAGCTCATTGCCGCCGGCGCGGAATGCGTGTGCGTCGCCGACACCATCATGCGATTCACCGGAATGCCGCACTGCTTGCTCGCAAGTTCCTTGGCTTCATCGATCAAGGATTGCGTCATCATGCACGTGTCCACGATGGCGAAAGCAATCTTCGTCTTCCCGTCATCGAAAACAAAGCTGCGCACATACAAGCGGTCGGCGAGCTGGTCGGCTCTCCCTTCAAGAAATCCCCCCGCGATGATGCGGGGGAAAGTCGTTGGCGAAACGTCAGTCGTCGCAACTCCCGCGCGGAATGTGTCGGTCGCACCAGCGCAACCGGCGAAGTCGCAGAGGAGCAGGGCGATCGCCGCGCAAAATCCCGGCATTCCTATATTTGTGATCGGCATCAGTTGGAGACGGGCTTGATATCAAATGAGTGAACCGTCACCCCGCGCTGGCTGGGAGCGGAGATGCGAATGTTTTGGACTCCCTGCACCAGCTTGATCTCCACCGGCTCGGTCGTGACCCACAGGCCGTGCTTCATGGGAATCTTCACCAGGCGGACCGCGTTGAAGGCATCCGACCCGACTTCAATGTATTGCCCGTCGTTGATGGCCGCTGCTTTCATCGTGATTTGATATTTCCCGGCGGCGGGGGCATCGATTGTGTATTCCGTCCAACTATAACGGAGCGCCATGGGAAAATGGATCTGCTTTCCGCCCGTCGCACAGTCCTGCACGATGATGCTCGGGCCGCCCCACAAAGTCTCCCCTTCTTGCTTCACGTAGGAAGCCGCATCCACATGAATGGCTCCCTTCACCAGTTTGATGGGACCCGTTTGAGCATTCGTGCTGCTGTCTTTTTTAACCACCGCCGCACCCGCCTTCGCCGCTTCCACCCCGGGTTCCGCGTCCGCTTCCTCCGGCTTGAGCGATGCGTTCAAATCCACCGTTGTCAACGATGTTTCCTGCGCGATTTTTTGGCAGATCGCCAAAACCGCCTCCGTCTGTGCGTGTGATGGCAGGACATTGGCCAGCCAGCGCAGATGTTCGACTTGGGAAAATTGCGCTACACGCGAACGAGCCAGCGAGCCTTCGACAAACTCGGGCCCCGTCAACCCATCGAGCCGCGATGCCGCCCAGCCCTTGCCGTAGCCAACTTTCCAGACGCCATCCACTCCACGCCATGCCACGCAGGCATGGGCCGGTTGCGCCACACCGATGGCCGGGATGCCGAATGCATGATTGATGAATACGGCGAAGGACGAACGCGGACCGCATTTCCCGCCACCTTGCAGCACTGTTTTCATGTTCGAGTAAGGAACCGGCGAGGCCCGGCGCCAGACGGAGCTGGTGAGGTCCACCATCATCTCCGTCGCGCGCAAATCAGGGCGGAATGTACTCACCATCTCCCGACCCCAGGTCAGGTCGTCGTCCGACGCACCGGAGGAAACCACCTTCGTTAGATCCCACACGTCGAGCTTGTCGAAGCTTGCAGCCAGCTCTTTCTTTTGATGAGCCGTTTTGAAATACTTGAAGCGCACCAACGGGTCTGCGGCAGTGGTGGCACCACCAGCACCGATGTTCACCCGACCGGGTGGAGCGATCGCCGTGGCAATGGCCAGCTTCAAATAAATGCCCTGCTGCGAATCGGGTTCGGCATCGTAAATCTTTTTCCAAATCACCAGCGCATCCGCGGGAACCTTCCAGTTGTTTTCCTCCCGCGCCCTCAGGCCTGTCGGGGTTGATGCGAGCAAACACGCATCCATCGCTTCGAAATTATGCAACAGCCAGGTGAGAAATTTTTTGTTGTCCGGCGCCGCATTGGCAAAAGCGCCCAGCTCGGCAGCACCTACTTTGCCGACAAACTGCCATTGGGTCAATGCGGCCATGATCGCCGGATCCGCCAACAACTTTTTCATCCCGGCCTCTTCGATCTGAGCGGCGTCTGCGGGAACTTTCTTCCCCAACATGGCGGCTATGTTGACCGAATACGCGGCGAAGTCAGCCGATGCCAGGGCCGCATCCAATTCCTTGCTCGCGGCGGACTCAGCCGCAGTCAGCATGCCAGTTGCGATCAAGGCGAATGCACAAGCAATGCGTCCCACGGGCACGTGTTTTTTTAATTGATTCATTTGTCGTTGTTTGAATTTTTAGAAATGAAAAAATGAAGCCGCCTTTCGCCAGACTGCTTCATTTTTTGGAACCTGGCAGACGGTTACTTGACCGTACACACCAGCAGCTTGCCGGTCTTGGTTGCCGCATACAGCTTGCCTTCCGCGCCCGCCAGCATAGTCACCCCAGCCGCATCGCCAATAGCTTTCCAAGCGACATCGGGTTTGGTGGGATCGCCGACATACAACGCATCCTCCTTGGTGACGACATAAAACTTGCCGCCGACTTCCGTGATCGCCAGCGCGCCAACAGGTGGGCGACGGTCGACGCCATTCCAAGGAATACCGTCGAGACCGCGTCCAGCATTAGCAGAAGCAGCAGCTGAGCTGTCGCGCACCATGATCGAAGCTTCTGCTCCCGGCTCCTTGGTGTCGCAAATGGCATACATCTTGCCGGACACTCCCGCCATGCCGAGCAGGCACCATGCGTGGCCGAGGTCTTGCCATGAGGCGGTTGTGGTTACGGCATCGCGCGATAAAAACCGTCCCGCGGTCCTTGCGTTGGTCGAGGCATAGAGTTTGCCATCCTGCACACCCATGGCGACCACGCCGCCCGGAGCATCGCCGATTTCCTTCCAAATCACCGGCGATGTGGAGGGATCGCAGACTTGCAGTTTGGCGGAGGAAGTGATGGCAAAAAGATTCTTGCCCTGCGCTGCAAGCCCAACGGCTCCCGGTGCGGTGCCGATTTCCTTCCAAACCACTTCGGATTTGGCTGCTGCTTTTTCCTCGGCGAACCCGGATTGAGCCACCCCGAGCAAAGCAGCGACTGCCAGCAAGGGAATTGATTTTCTGAATGATGTTGCGGATTTCATGGTTGTTTTGTGTTTTGCGCGACCCTCCTGACAGATGGCACAATCTTTGGTTTTTGAAACGACTTCGTACAGACAAATTCCGGACGAAACAGCATCCATACGGGAATATTTCCCCTTTCTATCGAATCGGATGACATTCGAACAAAGTCAACATCGAATCCTCCGGGATCAATGGCTTCGTTGTCGCGCCATCCCTCAATACGGCGCCAGCAGGGTGAACGGCCACAACGGGATATTGCGGAGAATCCAGAAGGCGATCACTCCGTAACCGATCGCCCATCCGAGCCGCGGAGACACATCGAAATTTCCCGCCTGACCGTACTTCCACTCTTTGTGGATTTGTTTGATGAAAACGAAGGCGAAACCCAGGCCGATGCCGATCACCAGGGCATTCATGTGCAGGGCCTCGAGCACGCGGCCGTGCGACAACATTTTCACACAGCGTCGTCCCCCGCATCCGGGGCAATGCAGATGCGTCAACCGGTGGAACAGACAGGGCGGCATCAGATTCATGAGGCTGCGCTGAAACAGCCATGCCACCAATGCGACAACTCCGACCACGAATCCCAACAGTGTCCATGGTTTGCGTAGGACAGGACGGATCCCGCCGGTCGTCATGTCATGACTTCGAAGCACTTCACGGCGAGGGGCTGGGTGGAGACACCGGGGCAGTCACCGGGGCAGGAGGAGGAAATGGCGAGCCCGAGCTCGATGACCTCACAATGAAAAACATCCAGCTGATGAAGCAGATGAACGAGATCTGAATCAACAATCCGATATAACCCGTGACCAGACCGGCGATCGCCATGCCCCTTCCGGCCATCGGTTGTTCGGAGCGCGAGATTTTTTTCAAGGCCATGTGTCCACAAATCACGGCGGGAATGGCGGCCAGGGCATTGACGTAGCAGAGAATGATGCTGACAATTCCGCAGATCATGCTGGCAATCGCCAGTCCGGAGTTCGGTGCCGTTGGCACCATGCCGGGGTAATGCGCGGAAGGACCGGCATAAATGTTTTGATTCGCCTGCAATTCGGGAACCGCTGCTTTTGCCAGCCAGTTCACCATGCCTTCGCGCCAGACCATGGTCTGGTCGGTCACAATTCCCTGTGCGATCAGATCGCGCAGCGCCTGTTCATCCACCGGGCCGTTCTGCTGGCCTTCGCGACCGTAGTACCACTGTGTCATAATCTTCTGAATGCAGGAAATCAATCGTCCTGCCCCGAGACAAAAATAGAACAAACACCACGCATGGCAATCCCCAATTCTCCGTTCCTACTCAACGACCCATCATTTTCATGCACGCAAGCCACACCCCAAACAGCATCAACAGGTAACAAAGCAGCGCCACCACCTGGTCCGTCATCGTCGGCTTCGGGCGCATCGCGCTTTCGGAACGGGGGAAAACAATGAATGCATACAACATGCCGGCGATCACTCCACCGGCGTGCGCGGAGTTGTCGATGAATTGGATTCCCACCAGCCCGATCAATGCCGTGCCGATCAATGCGGCAAGCAGGCGGCGGCGCGACGAGCGCGGTACGAGTTTCGCATGACGGGTTTCAAACACCAGCAGGAAGCCGAGCATTCCCATCAAGCCGCCCGAAGCACCCAGGGCGAGTCCTTTACCCGTGGCCATCGACAACTCACCGCCGATCCACGCGGAAAAAAGAAACACGATCGGCACCTGCGGCCAGCGCGCCAGAGCTTCGATGCGACGACCCAGATAAAGCAAACCCAGGGCGTTCATGACAAAGTGAATCATGTTGCCATGCAGAAACGGAGCCGTCATCAGCGTCCAACGCGCGTCGTCGCCGCCCCCCCGCTGCAACGCGGCGGCAAGGGGCCGACCGGAAATGATTTGCACGACTCCTGCAATCGCGATGAGACCTAACAAAACCTTGGTGGCGACGATTTTCTGAGTGGAAAGCCACATTTCAAACCTCGCCAGATCGGCGGCTTCGCGCATCGTTTCCGCGGTCCATGCGTGCACTTCCTTCCAGCGTTTTCTCACCTCGTACCAAGGCAGGAGAAAGAACATCACGAACAACAACAGCCCCAAAACCGGACCGCCGCTCGATAACAGAGTCTTGAACGCGGCAACAAAGCCGCCGCCGGGCATGGAGCGGAAGATTTCCCAGCCCATGTAGGCAACAAAGGCAAAAAACAACAAAACTCCGGTGCGAAGGTGGTGGTTTTTTTCGGCCAGATCGCGCTCGGTGGAAACAGCGCGCGATGCCATCAGCGCCGGTTGCAGCAGCGACAATGCTTCGGGCACTTCCATGAAGGGACTGTCGGGAGTCCAAACCAACACGATCATTTCCTGATCGTCGCCGCATACCGCCTCCTGCAGGGCCGCCAGGTTTTCGACAGCCACATCCCCCTGGCTCCGGTGGAGATACCCCCAACCGGGGCCGGGTGCCTGACGAAATAAATCAGGCCGCGCCCACAGGGGCCGGACCGTTGTTTCCGGTCGATCGATCACAATCCAACAGCGATTCCAAAAACGGCTTTTGTCTCACTTCGGCTCTTCCGCCGACTTGGGTTCTTCGCCCGCTTTCGGTGCATCTTCCGCTTTCGGTGCATCTTCCGCTTTCGGTGCATCTTCCGCCTTCGGTGCATCTTCCGCTTTCGGTGCATCCTCCGCTTTCGGTGCATCCTCCGCTCTCGGTGCATCCTCCGCTTTCGGTGCATCCTCCGCTTTCGGTGCATCCTCCGCTTTCGGTGCATCTTCCGCTTTCGGCTGTTCCGTGGTGGCGGGCACAACGGCATTCAACTGCTCCTTCAACGAGTCAGTGGTCAACGGTTTGCTACTTTCCACGATCGGATCCGGTGCCTTCTCGATGGCGGATACGCTGTTCACCTTGTTGCGCTTCTGCATCAGGATGGCCAGGGTGAGAGTCAGCACGAAAAACAATGTCGCCAAGTAAACCGTTGCTTTTTGCAAAACATTGGTGGTCCGCGCACCGAACAATTGATCGGTGGTACTCGCTCCGAATGCGGCACCGAGCCCCTCTTGTTTCGGACGCTGCATCAACACCAGCAGAATCATGAACACGCAGACAAAAACATAAATCACCAGCAGCGCGGTGATGCTGACATTCAAATAATTGATACCGAGAATCGTCATGAGCGCGGGAATATGGCGAGCAAGGTGCTGCTTGTAAAGCCAAGTTTTCAAGAATCTTGCCACCCCGGGCAGCACGCCTGGAAATGATCCCGTGGCGTGGTTTTCGGGAAAAATGGCTGGCAATCCTAGCCCGCAAGCCCGGCATTGGCGGAAATCATCAAAAATGATAGGTCATCCGCACCCGGACCATGCGAGGTTCGGCGGGGTGGAAATGGATGTCGTCCACCTGCGAAACCTCGGTGGAAAGCGCGGAGGGGTAGTAGTATTCGATGTCGTTGTCCTTGCGGTCGAGCAGGTTCAGGCATTCAAGAGCGACTTCCCAGTCCTTGGTGCGATAACCGATTTGCGCGTTGAGGGTGAATGTGTCCTTGCCTTCGATTTCCCCGCTTTCCTCAAGCGGACGGGCGGAAAAAGCGCGGGCGCGCAGTCCGCCGAAGTAGCCCAACTCCCGTCCGAGGGAAATTCCTCCGCTGAACATCACCGGAATGCTGTTGGGAATGTGATCCTGGTCCCCGGCATCGCGGAACCGCGCATGGGTCAGCGCGATTTCGGCATCGACCGACACCCAGTCGTTCGGACGTCAGTAGTTGGTCCACTCGATGCCAAATCGCCGCGACGCGGAACCGGCTTCATTCACTCCGGCATCGCCGACGTACACCAACTCGCTCTCGCTGTCGAGCCACCAGAGGCTGAGGGTCGATGTCAGATCCTTGACATACTGGGTTCTCAAGCCCAGTTCGCCGCCAATCGTGCGCACCAACGGGTCTACCGCTTCGAGCGGGTCGCCGCTATTCGGATCGACGGTGTTGTTCACACCCCGCGCATCATTGCTGTGAAATCCCGTTCCGAAATTGACATACAATTCCGTTTCATTCCAAGGCCCGAAGACCGCGCTGATTTTCGGACTGATGATGCCATCCCATTCGTCACCACTGTTGGCCGGATCGTCGCTGCTGACATCAAAATAAAAGGCATCCGCCCGCACACCGGCGACGGTGCGGAACCACGGCGTCCATTTCACCGTGTTCTCGGCAAACACTCCATAGCTGGCTTCATAGATGTCGTCCACACGCACGGTGTCGTGCCGCACCCGCTTCTCGGTTTTGTAAAGTCCGATGTCGTCGATGATGTCATGCCGGGTCTGCAGACCGACAGCGAATTCCGCCTCGTGGCCCATGAAGTTCCGGTCCTGCCACTCTCTAACGATTTCACCGCCGAAAATCGATCGATCCTCCTGTTGTTCGAACTGGTCACCCTGCACCGGGTCATCGAGAAAATAGGTGAAGTTGGAAAAAAGATCGAGGTCGTAGTAAACTCCGTAAGCGCTGTAGCGGGTGACTTCCGTGCCGTTGGTGGTCTTCAAGTCAAATTGCAAGCTGTGCCGCTGGCTGTCGCCGCCGGTCGTGTCGTCGAGCGTGCCAAACGGTCGAGCGTTCCGTCATCAACGGCGCGCAGCGGGATTTGATCGGACGAATCCCAGGTGCCGCTGTATCCCATGCCGGTGATGGAAAAATGATTGTCCTCGTCGCCCTGGTAGTAGCGGGCGAACGCATTCCAGCGCTCGAAATTCTCCTCTCTTTGCCAAGGGCCGTCGTAGGTATTCCACTCGCCACCCAGAGTCAACTTTCCGGGTCCGACGTCGAAACTCTGCGCGAGCAGTGTGCGGTAATAATTGTATTCGCCGAGTTCGAACGAAGCGATCCCCTGCGGCAGCGCGTCCCACAAGACGAAATCCGCGCTGCCCGCCGTCGAAAGGTCGCCATTTCGCGCGGTGTAGGTGCCTTTGGTGTAATCGACACTTTTCACCAACTCCGGCAACAATCCGTTCAGGTCGGCATAGCCCTGACCGTGGGCGTGACTGCGCATGTTGATCGGCATGCGGTCGACGCTCACGGCAAAATCCGTGCCATGGTCGAGGTTGAATCCGCGCAGGAAATACTGTGTCGCTTTGCCGCCGCCCGCGTGCTGGGTGGTGACCATGCCGGGCACGATTTCAAGAATCTCACTGCGGCGCGCGAAGGGCCGTTCGGCAATCTCCTTGAAATCCGCATGACCCTCGGAGGATGTGGCCGCCTGACTGAGCAGGTTTTCGGCCTTGCCGGTGACCACGAGCGGGTCCAGCGTGTTTATCTGATGAGAAAAGGCTTCAGCAATCAGGCATGAGAGAACTGCGGCGGATATTTTTTTCATAGGCGTGCCATTTTATGGAGTCGGCGATTGTTTTGTCAAAGTAAATTATCCCGCCAGCCTGGCGACAGGAAAAATGTCACACAGCGCCCATCAGACGGATCGCGGATCAATGCGGACATTGCCCACATCGTTCTTTACGCGCGCCCCTTCCTGTGCTTCGATCCCCTGCCCCATGCGCTGTTTCTATTCCCAGGATTTCGAACTTGCCCTGCCCTCCGGCCATCCCTTTCCGATGGACAAATTCCGCGTGTCAAAGGACATGCTGCTGGAAGGCGGTATCATCCGACCCGAGGAAATCATCGAGGTCAGAATCGCTGATAACCACGTGCTGCAGCGTGTACACGATCAAGATTACCTGCAGAAAATCTACAGTTGCGCAATCGACCGAAAAGAGGAGATACGCCTCGGATTGCCGGTGACACCGCAACTCTACACCCGCAGCGCCACGGAGGTCGAAGCCACCCGGCTCACCTGCCGCGCCGCGCTGGAGGAAGGCGTGGCGGTCTGTCTCGCCGGCGGCACCCATCACGCCTTCCGCGAACACGGCGAGGGCTACTGTGTCTTCAACGATGTCGCCGCCGCGATCCGCGACCTTCAGGATGCGAATCCCAACATCAAAATCATGGTGGTCGACACCGATGCCCATCAGGGCAACGGCACCAATGCGATCCTGCAAAACGACCCGCGCGTTTTCACCTACTCGATCCACGTCGGTAAAAACGATCCGACCCACAAGTTCAACGGCTCGATGGATGTGGAAACCGTGCGTTATGTGGAAGGCGAGATGTACTTGAAGCAACTCTTCGCCACGCTGGCCGCCGCGCTGGACACCTTCGCGCCCGACCTGGTCATCTGGATCGCCGGCGCGGACAATCATCGCAACGACCGCTTCGGACAGATGATGCTTTCGGTCAAGGACCTGCAACGCCGCGACGAAGTCCTGCTCAAGGCCTTCATCCGCAACCGCATCCCGGTCGCGGTGCTCTACGGCGGCGGCTACAACCGCCAGTCCGAGTTCACCGCGAAACTCCACCGCAACACCGTGGCAATGGCGAAAAAAATCGCATCGGAATACCGCGGAATCTAACATATTTTCATCATGTTTTCATCCATCGCCATTGTCGGTTCCGGAGCCATCGGCCTTTATTACGGCGGACGCCTCGCCGAACACGGTCACGACGTGCGATTCCTGCTGCGCGGGGATTTCGATGCCATGAAGGAAAACGGCCTCCGCTGCACCAGCATCCATGGCGATTTTCACCTGGCGCATCCACAGGGATTTCGCAGCGCGGCGGAAATCGGTCCCGTGGATCTGGTCATCGTCTCCTGGAAGGCCACCAGCAATGCCATGCTGGCGGAAGTGCTGCCGCCGTTGTTGCACGAGCGAACCCAGGTGCTGACCCTGCAAAACGGGCTGGGAAACTGCGAGGCCATCGCCGCAATCACCGGTGCCGACCGTGTTCTCGGCGCGCTCTGTTTCGTCTGCATCAATCGACTCTCGCCGGGTGTCATCGATCACAGCAACGGCGGTCGCATGGCCATCAGCGAATTCGCCCCGGGTTTGCCGGGTCGCGCAGCGAAAATCGCCCGCATCTACGCGGCGGCAAAAGTCAGCACCACCGTGGAAACCAGCACCGAGGAGGCGATCTGGAAAAAACTGATCTGGAACGTACCGTTCAACGGGCTGGCGATCGCGGAGGGTGGCAAGACCACCGACCTGCTGCTGGCCGATCCGCAGACCGTCGACGAAATCCGCGCGCTGATGGAGGAAGTCGTGCGCGCCGCCGCAGCGCGCGGGTTTCCGCTCGATCCTGCATTGATCGACTGGAACATCGAACGCACCCGCGCCATGGCCGCCTATCGACCCAGCAGCCTCATCGACTGGCAAGAGGGGCGCGAAGTCGAGATCGAAGCGATCTGGGGTGAGCCGCTGCGACGCGCCCATGCGGCAGGAATCCACCTGCCCCACTGGGAAAATCTGTTGGCCCGCATCGTGCAGGCCTGTTAGGTTCGCGAGACAGTGAGAGATAATAATCGCAAAAAAAACTTGCCACGGTTCGGGGAGCCGTTGTAACTTCCCTCCCCGCGCCGAACGGCGCATCACCAATCGCGGGATGGAGCAGCCAGGTAGCTCGTCAGGCTCATAACCTGAAGGTCGTAGGTTCAAATCCTACTCCCGCAACCACTTCTTGTCAGGAGTGAACTCTTCCAATTCGCCTTTATAATCAAGGGATTACGGGAAAAAAGGATGGCCAAATTGACAGCGTCCCTAGTCTCATGAACGGGGCTGGTGACAAAATGGTGACAAACGGCAAGGCGGACTCTCACGGTCGTTCCCGCAAGGGCGGCAAAGCCGGACCCGTCGCCATGGTGAAATTCGGATCGGCCACAGTGCCCATCTACCTGTCGGAATCCAAGGGGCGGAAACGCTATTTCGTCGCCCACTACCGGGACGGCAAACGAATCCGCACGGCATTCCCGGACCTTGTCGCCGCAAAGAAAGAGGCGCAGTTCGTGGCGCAGCGAATCCAGTCCGGCATGCAGCACGTCACCGACATCAAACCTCATGAGCGGGAAAGCTACGTCGCCGCGATGCGGATGCTTGAAAAATCGGGAGTCCCCTTGGTGGCCGCGGTCGAAGATTACATGCGCGCCCGAGAGAAGGCCGGCACCGAGTCCTTGGGGGCAATGGCAGAGGAATACGGCAGGCTGTTCAAAAAGGTGGTCCGCCGCTCCTCCACGACCGAAGTGGTCGACGAAATGCTCAAGCAGCGGGAACAGGACGGCGCAAGCAAGGTGTATCTGCGCTTGTTGAAAACCACCCTCACGCGCTTTGCCGCCAAGTTCCCGGGCGATCTGATCGAGGTGGACACCCATCAGATCGACGCCTGGCTCCGGTCGCTCGACGTGGCGCTGTGCACCCGCAATTCAATGCTCAGGTGCATCAAGATTTTCTTCTCGTATGCCCGAAGCCGCAATTACCTGCCCGAAGACCGGAAAACGGCGGTCGAGAATCTGAAGGTGACCAAGGTAGTCACCGACAATTCAGAAATTTTCTCCCCGGAGACGATGACGCGGATTCTGCACCACGCCTCCGCCGACTTGATTCCCATTCTCGCCATCGGTGCGTTTTCCGGCATCCGCATGGCGGAACTCAACCGCCTCGATTGGTCTGCGGTGGACCTGGAGCGCCGGATCATCGAACTCCGCGCCGGACAGGCAAAGACGGGCTCGCGACGGGTGATTCCGATCACCGACAATCTTGCCGCCTGGTTGGAACCGCTGGAGCGCAAGGGTATGGTGGTGCCGTCCGTCAAAGCCCATCACCGGGCAGTCTCCGAGCTTGCGGCCTCCTTGAAAATCGACTGGCCGCGCAACGTGCTTCGTCACTCATACATCAGCTACCGCATCGCCACGGTGAAGAGTGCCGACCAAGTGGCCCTTGAATCTGGCAACTCACCCTCCATCATCTTCAAGCACTACCGGGAGTTGACCACCGAGGATGAGGCGGACAAGTGGTTTGCCATCATGCCCAAGGAGGGCCAGTGGGAGAGCTTGCCCGCCATCGTCAGAAAGAAGCACCGTGCGCAATCGAGACACCGGGGCAGCAAGTGATCCCGTTCAATCCGCGCGCCAACGATGCCTAACGGACGCGGAATGGTTTTGTGAGGGCTGGTCATATTGCCATCCCTTGTGCGGCAGAAACGTGCTCCTACGCGGCACCAAACGCAAAATCCGAGACTTGGAACGAAGTCTCCCCACCTGAGATTTACAAAAGACAAAATATGGTGAGTCGCTCCAAAGCATCGAAACCCTTATGCACTATTATCAATCTGTCGCGCAATCAGGGAAGCTGACGCCAGCGCACTGGCTCCGAGCGCGGGCGGAGGAATCTAATGCCAGCGCTATCGAAACCGAAGCGATAGCATAGATACCATAGAGCGGCATCCCGCTAATGGACATTTTTGCCAGAGATGCCAGAGATATGGCAAAAATGCGAGAGGTAATCTG
>CAMAQB010000044.1 GCA_945860285.1 Akkermansia muciniphila
GGCAAGGCCCCATACTAACCGTTAGATTTCCTGATATACATTAATTTCAGAAATTAGTGAAAATCAACTACCAAATCAAGTGTTAGCTCGACCTGAAAGTCCACATATTGATTTTGAGCGGAATTTTAAGTCAGACAGACTGCTAGCCGTGGGATTCATCCCACGGTTCTCATTCCACAATCATCTCTAGTGCCGCGTAGCGTCACGATAATTTGCACGTCACCACACGTAATAATTTGTTTGTCCCCATCTTATCGTTTTGTGGTGTCGCTATGCGACACGGCAAGATTTGGGGGGCGAGGGTCCGTGGGATGAATCCCACGGCTAGGGGATGTTTCATCGCGCTGCGATGGGGGATGCGATGGGGGATGCGATGGGGGATGCGATGGGGGATGGTGCGATGCGATGGTAGATTATCTCATAGTCCCCATCTCATAGCGTCAGCCAGATGCGGAGCCACCATGCCGCGAGGGCGCGACATGGAACAGGCGAGGGCGCGTGTGCTCCCCTTTGCGATAGCTTCCCAGATAATAAAATACTTTCCATCACCTTGTGCCGACCACTTCGAAGGTGAAGCCTTTCAAGTACTCGGTCTCGGGCATATTCAGCATCACCGGGTGATCGCCGCGCTGCGTGTGGGTCGCCAGCAGTCGCAGCGACTTTTTCGCATCGTTCGCCGCCTCGGCGATGTTCTCGAGGAACATGCCGCGGCTGGCGTGATGCGAGCAACAATAGGTCGATAGAATCCCGCCGTTTTCGAGCAGCTTGAGCGAGCGCAGGTGGATTTCCTTGTAGCCGCGCATGGCATCGGTGAGGGTTTTTTTGTTGCGCGTGAACGACGGCGGATCGAGCACGATCAGGTCGTACTCCGCCGGGGCCTCCTTGAGGAAATCGAAGACGTTGTGTTCCACTACTTCGATGTCGAACTGGTTTCGCGCGGCATTGGCGCGCGCACTCTCGCAGGCGCTGGCGGAAATTTCCACCGCCGTCACCTTCGCGGCGCCGGCCTTGGCACAGGCGAGCGCGAAGCCTCCTTGATTGGCGAAACAGTCGAGCACCCGTTTGCCGGCGGCGTAGCGCGACAGTTCGCCATGTGCCTGCAACTGGTCGAGATACAAGCCGGTTTTCTGGCCGTCGAGCAGATCGATTTCGAATACAAGGCCATTCGTCGTCACCGGAAAAGCGCCGGGGTTTTCGCCGTGAAACAAGCTCACTTCCAGCTCCAGGCCCTCGGCGCGGCGGATTGGCGAATCGTTGCGCAGAATGATCGAACGCGGGGCGAGCAGATCGACCAGCGCCTGGCGAATGAGATCCTTGCGTTGATCCATCGCCAGGGTCAGCGTCTGCATCACCAGATGATCGCCGTAGCGCTCGACGATCAGGCCGGGAATTCCGTCCGACTCCGACCAGACCAAACGGCACAATGCGGGATCGAGAGGCAGGGTGTTGCGATAGGCCATCGCCTGCTGGATGCGGCGGGTGAAGAACTCGAGGTCGAGATCCTGGCGGCGGCGGGAGAACCTGCGGGCGACGATTTGTGACAGCGGATTGTAGATTGCGGAGCCGAGGGGTCGGTCGCGGAAATCCTTCAGTGTGATCACATCCCCCGGCTGCGGATCGCCGAAGGCCTTTTTGACCTCCGTGGCGTAGACCCAGTCGTGACCGTGAAAAATGCGTGCCCGCGGGGCGATGATAAGTCCTGCCATATCCTGTGTTGTTGAAAAAAGCGAAAGATTGTGCTTGATGCGGGGGGAAGGGAAATGTAGCAAAGCGAACAGCTATGGGACAACAAATTAAAAAAGTTATCAAACGTCGTCGTCGCAAGGATTACCTGCGCCGCAAGAGTGAACAGGAAAAACTCAGCGGAACCCCGAAGAAACCCAGTGTTCTCAAAAAAGCGCCGGGCGATGCAGCGGCCCCCAAGCCAGCGAAGAAAGCCGCCAAAAAGGTCGCCGCGAAAAAAGCTCCCGCGAAAAAAGCTGCCAAAGTCGTGACCAAGGAAGCCCCTGCGGAGGAAAGCGCCGAGGACTGAAGACTTCTTGATTGACTTCATGCCGCAGCGGTCTTCACAACGGTGGAGATCGCTTTTTTTTGTGCATCCGCAGCTTGTTTCCGACCGCACGCCATGTTTCCCGAACTCACATCTCCCTGGTGGTATCTGCCGGTTTTTCTTCTTGGTGCCTGCGTTGGTTCGTTTCTCAACGTGGTCATTTACCGCCTGCCGCTGGGGCTGTCGGTCAACCACCCGCGCCGCTCGTTCTGCCCGCAGTGCAAAAAGGAAATCCCGTGGTGGCGCAACATCCCGCTGCTCTCCTGGTTGCTGCTGCGCGGCCGCTGCGCCGATTGCAACGCGCCGATTCCGCTGCGCTATTGGCTGGTAGAACTGATCACCGCGCTGCTGTTCAGCGCCTGCTGGCATTTTCACCCGCCCGTCGCGGCGGCGGCCTTGTTCGTGATGATGGCACTGCTGGTCGCGATCAGTTTCATCGATGCGGAACACCAGATCATTCCGCTCCCGCTGACATGGATCGGTGCGGCGACGGCACTCGTATCGTCGTATTTCCACCCCGGCCTGCTGCATTTGGAAAATCCCGATGCCAACCCGGCGATGTGGTGGCAAGGACCGGCCGACTCCCTGCTTGGCTGGGTGCTGGGTTTTTTCGGACTGTGGTCGGTGGTGTTGCTGGGCAAACTGGCATTTGGAAAAAAACGAATCGCCTTCGATCAACCGGTGGCCTGGCGCTTGATCGACAGCGAAAGCGATGATCAACCGGTCGTTTTTTCCTGCGACGGCGAGGACATCCCGTGGTGGGATTTGTTTTATCGCAAGAGCGATGAATTGCTGCTGGAGTGCGGGGAAATCGAGTTCAACGAAGCAGCCATCGGTGCGGGCACTTTGCGGATCCGCGAGCAGGAAATCACCCTGCCGGATGGATCGGTGCATCGGTTGGAAACGGTTGTCGCGCTCTCCGGCATGACCAGCAGCGCGGTGATTCCGCGCGAGGCCATGGGCATGGGCGATCCGCATTTGTTAGGAATGATCGGCGCTTTCATCGGCGGCACCGGCGTGCTGTTCACGGTTTGCGCCTCGGCCTTCTTCGCCCTGACCGCCGCGATCCTCGGGCGCATCGGTTTCGGCAAACCCCTGCCCTTCGGCCCCTTTCTCGCTCTCGGCGCCCTGGCATGGATTTTCGGCGGTTGGAAATGGTGGGCCGCGTACCTGCAATGGGTCGGATTATTGTAAAGCACCCGACAAGTCCCGCTTCATGCAGCGGACGGCGAAATGATGACATTCCGATCCGCAGTGAAAAATTCCATTTCCCAACTCGTAATTTGTCGGTAGTCTCAAATCATGCCCGCTGCCGATGATGACATTGCCTATTGCCACGCCTGCGGCACGGCGATGGATGTTTCCAAGGTCGCGCCATTCAGCAATGTCGAGTGCCCGGTCTGCCTGAAGCACACCAGGGTCAAGCGCGAGTTCGGGCCGTACACCCTGCTTCGCCGTCACGCGATCGGCGGAATGAGCATGGTATTTGTCGGGCAGGACAACACGCTCGATCGCGAGGTGGCGCTGAAGATTCTCAGCGAGGATTTTTCGGCCGATGAAAAACGCATTGCCTCATTTGAGGAGGAGGCGCAAATCACCGCCGCGATTTCCCATCCCCATGTGGTGCGGGTGTTCAAAACCGGCAAGGCATTCGGGCGATTTTATATCGCCATGGAGCTGGTGCCCGGCGGACATCTCGAGCACCAGATCAAGGAACGCGGATCGCTGCCGGAGATCGAGGCACTGAAGCTTGCTCTGGAAGTGGCCGACGGACTGCGCGCCGCCCATGCGGCGGGGCTGATCCACCGCGACATCAAGCCGGGCAACATCCTGCTCGACTCCGCCGGCAGTGCGAAAATCGTCGACTTCGGACTCGCGCTGATGACCAAAGGCGGTGTTGCCAAGCCCGACGAACTATGGGCGACTCCCTATTACGTGCCGCCGGAAACGATTGAAGGGCTCGAAGAGGATTATCGTGCCGACATCTATGCCTTCGGTGCGACGTTCTATCATGTTCTCGCCGGCAAACCACCCTGCACCGAGGAAAGCATGGACACCACGCAGTTGCGCGAAGCCAAGCGCAACGTCATCCCGCTGGGCGCCGCCTGTCCGAAGCTGAACATGGAAACGGCTGCGGTCATCGAAAATGCGATGGCCTACGATCCCAAGTCCCGGTTTTCCTCCTACGACGACCTGATCGACTCCCTGCAAACCGCGCTGATGGTGGCGCAGACGAACGAGAAAAACGTCCGCAGGGGGCTTGTCAAACCGGTGGCTCCGCCGGTCCACGTCAATCCCGCAGAGCAGCGGCGCCTCGCCAGGAAACTGAGCACCCGCAAGACCCTCATGTCACTGGCCGTGCTCGCCGCACTCGGCTTGCTCGTCTGGGGCGTGAAGTCATGGTCGGGCGATGAAAAACCGCCGATAGAACCGGCGCAAAACAATTTCAATGACGACCCGCTGATCTCGGACAGCTCGGGTGTGGAAATCGGCACCCTCTATCATGAAGCGCGTGCGCTTCAGGAAAAAGGCTCGTACGAGGAAGCACACAATGCGTTTGTCGGACTGCGCGACAACCCCAAAGTGCAGGAACCGACGCGCACCTGGTGCGGGTTCGAGGCGATGCTGTCGTCGTTCATGGATGGCAAGACGCACGCGGCCCGCGAGGATGCCCAGTCACTGAAGGACCATCTTGCCGAAGCCGGCGCGCCGCAGAACATCGGTTCGCGCCTCAAACCCTGGCTCGATTCCATGCAGGGGCTGCCTTCCATTGCCAAACCCATCGAAACGGACAGTCCGGAGTCCGATCTGGTTTTCCTGATGAGCGCTGTGGCCAGTGGATTCAAAAACTGGGAGCAGGGAAAGATGGCCGCAGCGATCCCGTTTTTTGAAATCATCCACAAGGCTCCTGCCAGGGAAAGTGACTCACTGCTCGGCCTCTACAAAAAAAAGGCGGAGGAGTATCTAACCGATTGGAACTCGCTGCAAACCATCAACATGCAAAACCTCCCGGAATCGGCGGAGGTCTGTCGGGAAAAAACCCAGGCGCTGAATCAATTGCACGCCAATCTGAAAACCAAGGGTCGGGCGAAATTTCAAATCCGCGAATGGCAATTGCAGCTCGAACGACATGCTAAACAGTTGCTCGAGCAGAAGGCATCAACCAGCAACAAATCCGCGGGTGTCGGTTCGCAGTTGGAATTCCAGGAACTGGTCCGCGACTGCCGTTTTGGCGAGGCTGCGGAGCTCTTGAAAAAAGCGGGACCCTCCGCCGACGGGGTTGAGGAAGAGCAACGCGGCGTCCTGCTCGCCATGAGCGAGGCCGCTGGACAATTTCTCAAGGATCTTGAGAATGATCTAACGAAATCTCCGCTGACGGTCAGTCTCAAGAGCCGCGAAGGCCATGCCTTCCATGGCATCACCAGCGCCGGCGAGGGCCGGGTGGTGGTGAAAACCACAGAGGGCGAAATCTCCCTGTCCTGGTCCGATTTTCTGGTGAATGACATCATCACCATCTACCGTGAGGACATCAAACGATACACCAACGAAGCCGACAAAAGCCGACGCCATGAAGCGGCGGTCTCTTTCCAGTGGCTCGGCGGGGAAAGGGATGCCGCCAAACAGGCTGCGGAAATCCTTGGCGGCAACTCTCCCGACTTCAAGCAGCGCTGGACGAACTGGATGAAGGCGCTGAAATCACTCTAGCCCACCGCCCGATGTCGGATCAAATCGAAGAATGGCTGAAACGGCTCGACGAAATTCTCGAACACCAGCAGTTTGAAAGTGCTGCGGAAGCCGAGGCCTGGATTCGCGGGCACGCGGACAACCGCAGTGTCGATGAGTTCCTCGCGGACTGCGCGCCGCCGCATGCACGCATCGCCCGTGTTTGGAAGTCCGCCGAAAGCGCGATGAACCCCGCCGAGGCGGAAGACCGCTACCGCGAGGTGCTGAGACTCGGCCAGGAGTTTTTTGCCGCAGACATCGCCGCCGCACGGCACGATCCTGCGCTCTGGCAAGTGGAGCCGGCGCGATACCACATGCAAGCGCTCTTCGGACTTGCCGCCTGTGCGGAAATGCAGTCGCAATTCGACGAAGCGGAAGAGCAGTACCGCGCGGTGCTCGACCTCGATCCACGCGATCCACTCGGCGCGCACGAGAAAATTTTCGGCCTCTGCGTCATGGATGGCCGGCTGCGGGATGCGCGGACGATGCTCGATTCCTTCGCCGGAGCAAGCGACAGCCTGCACGGCTACCATCGCGCCCTGCTGCGTTTCCTTGAAGCCGCCGATGAAGCGGAACAACGCTATCAGCAATCCGGCGACATCGAGGCCGCGGCTTCATGGCATGATGACGCGGCCAATGAATTGTTAGAAAAAGCGCTCGATCAAAACTGTCATGTCGCCCGGCTGATGGCGCATCCGCGCGCGTTCGAACTCGACTGCCCCGCCGAAGCAACCCCCGGCAGTCCCGCCGAGGCGATCATGATCCTCTATGCCAGCGCCCACCTCTGGCTCAGCGACTTCCTCGCCCTGTCCTGGTTGCTCGGCGGCCTGAAAAACCATCGCAGCCGCACAAGCGAACACGAGGTCGAATGGCAACAAGTCCTGCTACTTCTCGGCGGCGAAGCCACCGATGAAGAACGGCTGGAGTACCTCCGCAATCTGGAGGAGTCGTTGGGATGAAATCGTCGGCCGATACCCGCCGCCGATCAAAAATCGAACTGATCGATATTCTCCGCGGTGAACACAAACGGTTTGCCTAACAGAATATTGTCGCCCTGGATTTCCATTTTGCCGAGTTTGCCGGCATCGAACTCCTTGGCACCGCTCTGCAATTTGCCCTGCGCCACCGCGGCGGCCACCTGCACGGTGAGATAACCGAGGTCCTCGACTTTCCAAAGGATCACCGCCTGGGTGACACCTTCTTTGACGTAGGCCTTGTTTTCACTCGGCAGTCCCAGGCCTAGCACCTTCACTTTTCCGCTTTTCCCGGCCTGCTTCACCGCTTCGGCGGCACCGGGAACACCCGGCGAACACACGGCGATCACCGCTTTCAAATTCGGATAGGCACTGAGCAGGTTCGTCGTCTCCTGCTGCGCTTTGTCCTTCTGGTCGTCGCTGGGTTTCACATCGACCAATTTCATGTTCGGATACTTCGCGGCCTGGCGTTCCTTGATGAACTTGATCCATTCATTCGTGTTCGCGGCCGTCAGCGTGGCGGTGATGATCGCGAACTCGCCTTCACCGTCGGTGAGCTTGGCGGCGGTGTCCATCAACTGGTCGCCGATGCCCTGGGCAGTCGCCTGATTGACAAAAAACGAACGGGCGTCGGTCTGCGCATCGGCATCATAGGTCACCACCTTGATGCCCGCCTGCCGGGCTTTTTTCAATGCCGTGGAAATGCCATCCTTGTTCTCGCAAGCGGCGGCGATCACATCGACTCCGAGCGAGATCCAGTTTTCGACGATTTCATTCTGCTTGGCGGGATCGGTATTGGTCGGGCCGTCGAACAACAGCTCCGCACCCAGATCCGCGGCGGCGAGGCGCGCGCCTTTTTCACAGGTGACGAAATACTGGTTGCCCTTGCTTTTCGGCAGCAGGCCGATGGTGAGTTTGCCGCCACCGCCCGCAGCGCCGGTCGGTTTGCTATTGCAGGCGGAAAGGAAAAGCGCGGCGGCACAGGTGATGATCCAGGGAATTTTTTTCATGAATGGACGCAGGTTCAGGGTTGATGGGACGAGAGAGACTGACGGCGCGCGCGGCGGGTGGCAAGCGATTTCAGCAACACGGCTGCGGCCAGCGCCACCAACAACAGCAGGCCGGTGAGCATGCCCGACAGTTCGCGCGCCACACTCGCCACCGGTTGGTCGAAAATCCGATGCGCGGTGATGCGCCCGAGGCCGTTGTTCAAAACCGCCACCGCAACATATCCCAGCAGCGTGCCGGTGATGCTTCCCGAACCGCCAAAAATGCTGGTGCCGCCCAGCACGACCGCCGTGATGGCCAGCAACTCGTATCCAATCCCGATGTTGGCGCGCGCTTCGCCCAGTCGCGACACCAGGATCACCGCGGCAAGTCCGGCCACCGCACCGGCCAGGATGTAGGCCATGCCGGTGACCCGGGCCACGGCTATTCCGGCGTAGCGCGCGCCTTCCGGTGCATAACCGATCGCCCGCAAGGATCGACCCCAGGTGCTTCGATGCACCAACACCACCATCAGGATCAACACCGCGAGAAAGATCCACAGTTGCATCGGTATCCCGAGCACGCTGGCGTTGCCGATGTTCAAAAATCCCTGCGCGAATCCGGAGTATGCCTGCGAACCTTTGGTCAAGGCCTCGGCCAGTCCGCGAAACAGGGAAAAGGTGCCGAGCGTGACAATCAGCGGCGGCAGATGCATCCGGGTGATCAACCACGCGTTGCCCATGCCGCCGAGCGAGCCGAGTCCGACCGCCGCCAACGCCGCCAGTCCGGGCGGGAGATCGTATTGCTTCACCAGGATGCCGAATACCACCGCGCACAGTCCCATCATCGAACCGACCGAAAGATCAATGCCTCCTGTTAGAATCACCGGTGTCATCACCAGTGCGAGCAAACCGATTTCCACCGAGTGGCGGAAAATGTTGGAAACATTGCCGCTCGAAAGGAAATTCCTTCCCCAATTCTGGAACAGGAAAACCTCCAGCACGATCAGCAGCGCCAGCACGGTCTCGTGGCGCGACAACAGCGGAATGCCGCGTGGTTTCACGACTTGTTGCATCGGGCTGTTCATCGCGGTTGGTTTTTGATGTTTTGAAATCGGTCCGCCACCACCGCCAACAGGATCACCAAACCCTGGATGGCCTTTTCCCAATACGGTGGTTGATGAAGATGCGTCAATGCGGGATTCACACTCGCCAGCAGCAACAATCCCGGCAGCACGCCCCACAAGGTGCCGCGACCACCGCGGATGGCGATGCCGCCGACGACTGCTGCGGCGATCGCCTTGAGTTCGAGACCGTCGCCGCAGCTTGGCTGCACTTGCGGCGACTGCACCAGATTCATCACCGCCGCCACCGCCGCCAGCAATCCCATGACCACAAACACTCCGAAAGTGGTGTGGCCGGGGTTGATCCCCGCCAGTCGGGCCGCCTCGGCGTCGCTGCCGACCGCATAGAGATGACGACCGGCGGCAAGGTGTTTCATGCCCCATGCGAGCAGGAGCAAAATCAACAAAGTCACCCCAATCACCAGCCCCTGTCCCTGCGCCTGGCTCATGCCAAACCACTGGACACCCGGTGGCAGGTTGAGCAGCCGACCTTGTTGCCACAACCGCAATGTTTCCTGCCAGGTAACCATCGTCGCCAGTGTCACCACGATGCTTGGCAAACCAAGATACGCCACCAGCAAGCCGTTCAACGCACCCATCAATAACCCTGCGCCCAGGGCTGCGGCAATCGCCACGGCGAGGGGAAGTTTCGCCGCCGCCACCAGACCGGCGATCACCGCGCACATGCCGAACTGCGAACCGATGGAAATATCGATCTGCCGCGAGATGATCACCAGCGCGATTCCGATCGCCGCGATCAATGCCGGCATTTGCGAAGTGACCCGCGACAGCAGCGGCTGGGTTTGGAAAAAATGCGGGGCCAGCCACACCAGCAACAGCATCAACAAGGCAAGCGCCGCCGTCACGGTCCATTCGCGCGAATGTTTTTTCACGCCACCTCCTTGCTGTTTTGACCCAGAGCCGCGGCCATGATCCGCGCCGCGTCGGTTGTCGCTCCCTCCTCCCACGCCACCAGCCGACCGCCGCGCATCACCGCCACCCGGTCGCTCATTCCCAACACCTCCGGCAGATCACTGGAAATCATCAACACCGCGAGACCTTCTTTCGCCAGACCGCGGATGATTTTGTGAATCTCGCTCTTGGCTCCGACGTCGACACCCTGGGTCGGTTCATCGAGGATCAAAAGGCGCGGCTTTGCCGCCAGCCAGCGCGCCAGACTGACCTTCTGCTGGTTGCCGCCACTCAACGATGCGCCGGGTGCCTCGGGTCCGTAGGCCTTGATTCCGAGATCGCGGATCATATGCTCCGCCAGCTCCCGTTCCGCTTCAGCACGAAGCATGTGATGCGGGAAAATTTTGCGGTGGATCGCCAGCGTGATGTTGTGCGCGATCGGCATGTCGAGAATCACCCCGTGCCGACGTCGGTCCTCGGGCACATACGCAATGCCACGGGCAATCGCATCGCCGGGACTTGAAATATTGACGACATTTCCGTCTAACAAAATTTCTCCGCCGTCCGCCGGAGTGATGCCGAACAGGACGCGCGCCAGTTCGGTGCGACCCGCTCCGACCAGACCGGCCAGACCGACGATCTCACCCGCCCTGACCGACATCGAAACATCCCGCACTCCTCCTGCCGCACAGCGGACATTTTTCAACTCCAATACCACCGCGCCGGGGACCGACTCCGATGGCGGATAGATCGCCGCCACTTCGCGGCCCACCATCAGCTCAATCAACTGCGACTCGGTGAGCGCGCCCGCCGGATTCGTGCCGACGCTCTCGCCATCGCGCAAAACCGTCACGCGATCGGCGAGTGCGAAGATCTCCTCCAGCCGGTGCGAAATGTAAACAACACCCACACCCGAGTCCCGCAAGTCGCGCACCACCGCGAACAACAAATGCTGCTCCTTCTGCGTCAACGATGCCGTCGGCTCGTCCATGATCACGATGCGCGCGCCGGAACCGAGCGCACACGCGATTTCGACCAACTGTTGTTCGGGCATCGACAACGTGCCGACCTCCGCATCGGCAGAGATCTCCGCGCCGATCCGCCGCAACAATTCCGTCGCGCGGATCCGCATCGCGGTATGGTCGTTTTTTTTCCACGACGGCAATTTTTTCAAGCGCAGGCCGATGTTCTCCGCAACAGTGAGATCCGGAAACAAAGCCGGTTGCTGATAAATGCAGGCGATCCCCAGTTCCCGCGCCCTGGCGGGAGTGAGTCCGTGCAGTTCTTCGCCGGCAACGGTCAGAGTTCCGGCATCCGGCAAATGCGCGCCGGTAATCACCTTGATCAAGGTGGATTTCCCCGCGCCATTTTCGCCGAGCAGCGCATGAACCTCGCCCGCCTGCAGTTCGAAAGACACCTCCTTCAGCGCCCGCACCGCGCCGAATGATTTTTTGATTCCGGAAAGTTGTAGCAGGGTTTGCAAAGGAATCACGTGAGAAAAATCATGCGTAGCTGGATGCGGAGGAGATTCCCAGGTCGATGCGGCGCTGACTGCGCTCGGCGGCGGCGGCAGCTTCATAACCGCTGTCGCGGTGCGCGGCGAGCGGATCGACGGGAAGGTCGTGCGCCGTGCGCCATGCGCCGATCGACGCGCTGACATCGGTGTTGAAAGCCTTCTTCAAACACATCTCGGCATCGATGATACGCCCCTCGGCCTGATGTTTCACCATCGCTTCATGATCCACCAGCGCGGCTTTCGCATACAGCTCCTGCGCCGTGGTGACCGTCTGGATCATCGCCTCGATCTTCGGCTTGAGATTGTGCGATTGATCGATCATGTATTCGATCCGTGGATAGACGCCGCCTCTTTCCCATGCGTAAAAATGAATCTCATGGAATATGCGGAAGATCTGATAGGGGTCGATCGAACCGAGCGTGAGGTCGTCGTCGGCATAGCGGCGGTCGTTGAAATGGAATCCACCGAGCATGTTTTCATCGAGCAGCCAGGCGACGATCTGTTCGATGTTCTGTGAAAGGTAGTGGTGTCCGGTATCGACCAGCACCTTCGCCTGCGGACCGGCGATTTTGGCCATCATGTAGGCCATGCCCCAATCGGCGATATCGGTTTGATAAAAGGCGGGCTCGAAAGGTTTGTATTCGACCAGCAGAATCTGATCCGCCGCAAGTCGATTGTGCGCCTCACGAAGGGCGTATTCAAAGCGGTGCTTGCGCGCACGGATCGAATCCTGACCCGGGTAGTTGGTGCCGTCGGCAAACCACAGCGATACCGCCCGGCAGTGCAGTTCCTTGCCGAGGTCGATGCAATCGCACATGTGTTTGGTGGCGCGGGCGCGAATTTCGGGATCGGGGTTCGCCACCGAACCGAGCTTGTATTCCTGGTCCTGAAAGACATTGGGGTTGATCGAACCAATGCGCACGCCATGTTTCGAGGCCAGCGCGACAATTTCCGCCTCTTTGCCGGGTTCGGGAAAATCCCACAACACATGGGTGGCCACCGAGGGACAACATCCGGTCAGGCGGTGCACCTGACCCGCATCGGCGAGCTTGTCCGCCATGTCGATCGCCGCCGCAGGCTGATGAAACTTCCCGAAGCGCGTGCCGGTGTCGGCATAGCCCCACGAGGGCGTTTCAATGAAAAAATTCTCCAGCGCGTGGAATACAATGTCGTGGGTGGAATTCATGCTGTTGTCAGAAAGTATGCATGGAATGTTTCCCCGTTGATGACAAGAAAAATGTCGCCGTCGGCTGAAAGATCCATGAGATTTTTCCGGTAATAAAAAATCTCAAGTAATCCAATCCTGTTCAAGGAAAGCAAAACCACGAAAACAAAACAGCATAATGAAATTGTCACCGAACCTCACGAAGCTCACCTTGACGCTTGCATGCGTTTTTGGCTTCTGCGGCTTGTCCGCCCATGCCAAAACCTATTACGTCAGCCAGTCGTCAGGAGACGACGCCGCGGGCGGTGACGAGGCGAAGCCATGGAAAACGCTTGCCAAGGCATCGATCGAATACAAACCCGGCGACTCGCTGTTGCTGAAGTGCGGTGACACCTGGAACGAGGAACTGGCTCCCAAAGGCAGCGGCACGGCGGACAAACCGATCGTCATCAGCAGCTATGGCAAGGGCAACAAACCGCTCATCGATCGTCAGGATTTCAAACAGGACCGCAGCGGCATCCGCCTCACCAACCAGGGCGGATTCAAGATTGTCGGCCTCGAGTTTGCCAACTGCATGACCGGAATTTACTCGGAATATCCCAAGGGCAGCATCAATCACAAGTACCTGTGGATCGAGGACTGCTATTTCCGCGACTCGCTTCACTACGGTCACTACGAAAACTACCCGCAAAGCAAAATCGGCCTCGGCGTGTGCCTGTTCTCCTTTGAAACCGCAAACAAAATTGTCGCCAGCGACATCATGGTGCGCAATTGCGTTTTCCGGAGACTGGCATCGGGCTTCTGGACCAACAGCCCCGACAACTTCAACAAGAATGCCTCGTTCATCTACAACTTCTCCAACCTGGTTTTTGAAAACTGTCTGTTCGAGGAAGGCTACCAGTGGCAGCAGGGCATCCGCGGTGTGGATCGCGGGGCGATGAGAAACTGCGTGACCCACGATGTCGGTCGCGGTTTCCGCTCTTTCAACGGCGTGGCGGGCAGCATGTTTTTCCGCTGCAAGGACTGGGTGTTTGAGGATTGCGAATGGGGCTTCGTCGATATCGGTCTGGGCAGCGGCGACGGCGAGGCCTTCGACTTCGAAGGCAACTGCGACAACATGACGATGCGCAACTGCAGCTTTCACGACACCGACGGCCCGGGTTTCCTTCTTTGCTGTTATGCCTCCGATGGCAATCCGAACAAGGGCATCGTGATGGAAAACTGCCTGATCAATGCGAAGTCCAAACGTCCGATCCAGCCGCGCGTGAAGGCGGCGATCATCAACACCACCGACTGGACCGAAGCCACCTGGAAGAACTGCCGCTTCTATCTCTCCCCCGGCGAAGTGGTCATGGCGGTGATGGATCCGGAAAAGAACAAGAGTTCGACATTCACGAAATGTTTCATCAAGGACCTCAAGGATGCCAGCAGTTCACCCAAACATCCCGCCAAAATGAGCGAGTCCACCGAGGACGACAAACAGATTTTCCAACTCACCTTTCCAAGCGCTGTGACGATCAATGAATTCAAGGTCGTGGAGGACGCGTCCTCCTCCATCACCCGCTATGCGATCGAATGCTGGGATGCGAAAAAATCCAAGTGGGTCAACTGCTTCAACGGCATGGGCATCGGCGGAGGTTTCGTCTGCCCGATCATCAGCCGCAGCACGACCAAAGCCCGGCTGGTGGTGATCCGCACCAACAAGGACAAAGCGGTGATCACATCGTTCGATGCCTTCAACGAACCGCCGGGTGATGCCTTCGATGTCCCCAAGGGCGGCGTGACGCCGAACCGCGTCGGCAAATGACCCCGGTGATGCGCCGTTGCGAATCAACGGCGCATGCACAATGTGCTTGAGCGACAAAGCAGGTGGCGTGTAAACCATCGCCATGACGATCACCCGCTTCGCGCCGAGTCCGACCGGTCATCTTCACGTCGGCCATGCGCTGGCCGCGTGGGTGGCGCGAGAAGAGGCGGACCGGCACGGCGGGGTGATGTTGCTGCGGCATGAAGATCTCGACCGCGAGAGATGCCGGGAGGAATATTATGACCGCATCGAGGAAGACCTGCGCTGGCTCGGCATCCACTGGCAGGGTCGGCCATGGAGGCAAAGCGATCGCCACGACACGTATATCGTGGCCATGCAGCGATTGATCGAACTCGATGTGCTCTATCCCTGCTTCTGCACCCGCAGGGAAATCGCACAGGAATTGTCGGCGATGGGACAGGCACCGCAGCAGGATGACGGCATGAATCCCGCTGTCTATCCGGGCACCTGCCGGAATCTATCGGAAAAATCGCGCCGTGAGAGAATTCAGGCCGGAGATGCTCACGCATGGCGGCTCGATTCCTCGCAGGCGGCCGAACTGGCCGGAGCGCTGACGTTTTTCGACCACCGCGCCGGAACCATCACCGTCGATCCGCACCTGCTCGGCGATGTGATCATGGCCCGCAAGGACATCGGCGCGTCCTATCACCTGGCGGTGGTCGTCGATGACGCCGCCCAGCAGGTCAGCCTGGTGACCCGCGGCGATGATCTGCTCGGGTCCACACACGTGCACCGTCTGTTGCAGAACCTTCTAGGTCTGCCGGAGCCCGAGTACCTGCACCATGTGCTGGTTTGCGATGAAAACGGCAAACGGCTGGCCAAACGTCACGATGCCCTGGCTCTCCGGCAGATGCGCAATACCGGTCTCAACGCAGCGGATGTGCTTGGCATGATCCGTCGACTCCACGAAAAAAGCGGGAGCGCGTGACCTTGGGACTGTCTTGATTCGACATCCCGCACGCGACTCCCGCCTTGCGAAAACATCCGCATGCTGCCGTGAAGAGCGGAGTCGTTCAGGCAGCACGCGGGTTGCAACAGGTTTGTTACTTTTTCTTCACGGCGGCTTTTTTCGCCGGCGCTTTTTTCACAGCTGATTTCTTAGCTGCTTTTTTTGCTGGTGCCTTCTTGGCTGGTGCCTTCTTGGCAGGTGCTTTTTTAGCGGCTGCCTTTTTGGCGGGTGCCTTCTTTGCTGCCTTCTTTGCTGCTTTTTTTGCGGCCATATGTTTTATGTTGTTTGTGTTGTTGGTTTTTCCGTCCGGCAATTGGTTGCCAGGGGAAATCTTTTTCTTACCGCGATGCAAGCGGTGGAAAACGGAAGGGGAAAAATCACGCGATGTGGCTCTATCGTTTTTCTAACAAAAAACTCCACGGGTTGTCGATTTATAAAGCAATTGATCATTCGTTAATCAAATTACGTTGAGCAGATGGGGGACAACTAGCAGAAAGTCAGTTGGCCGTCAACATCAAATTACTAGAAATCTAGGAATTAACAAAATTTTTTTCCACCGCCGATGATCGTGATCATCATGGATAGAAAACCTTCATTGCCGTGTTGAGTTCGGGAATGGCCCGGGCCGCCTCATAGATCGAGTCGGTGCGCTTCGATACCTTGCACTCGAAGTGATAGGAGCCGAGTGCCTCGAAGCATGCGTTCAGCGATCCGATCATCGGCAGTGTCTCACCGTTTCCAAGCCACACATTCTCCACCATGCCCCATGGCGTTAGAATGTTCTGCTTTTCCATGAGTTTAAGAATCTCCCGTACTTTCAAGGGTTCCGGGTCTCCTGCTGCGGACATCAGGATGTAATGGGGATGCAGCAGCATCTGGTCCTCCAAATCGACACCGCCGACGGTGTAACCTTTGCCATATCTCTGCTCGCCGGCCGACAAGCCATAAAAACCATTCTTCACAAGCGGGTTGTCAGGATAACGCTTTGTGAAATACTCGCGCTGTGCCTGCAGCATTGTGGCGCGCACCTTTCTCCAGTTGACACCTGATACGGCATCGAGGGCTTCGTTGTCGAAATCAGGAAGCAGCAGCGACTGGATTTCAACGATGAACCCGGTGCCCTGGTTGACGTGCCCGGTCTTGTCCATCATCGCCACCGATTGAGGATCGGCAATCCTCATCATCACAAGCACCAGCGCCGTTTCGCCACCCCAGTCCTTCCATTGATAGGGAATGATGGTTTTTTCATCCGCCATCACGCCGTGCGAAAGATACCCTTCGTCACTGATCAAGGGCGCAAAGCGGATCATGCGCACGTCCTGAACCAGCTGTGCGAGCATGTCATCCTGACCCAACATCCTGCAGCCTAGCATCAGGCTCAGATAAAAAATGCTGGTGTCGATGGTGGAATACTCGGTGCCCTTGTGGCGTTGCAGAGTACCGTTGTCATCGAGCCGGACAAAATGGGGTAACAACTGATAAGGCCCGCGCAGCGTGGACACGGCCTGACATGCCTTGCTGATCACCGCTGTGGCGAAGTCGTGCGAAACGATCCCTTCTCCCGCAGCCGCCGCAGTCGCCAGACAGAACAAACCAGTGGATGATATCGAATCGAAGGAACCATCGTCGATATGGGCGCGGTCCCTGACCAATCCGGTCGATGCCGACCAACAGGTCAATGCCTTGGCATACGATGTCAGAAAGACCCACTGGTCAAACCCGATGTCGGGCGTATGCATGCGGAAATCGATGCGGTCGACATCAAGGTTGGAGCCGGGTTCCGCAATCCAGGTGAGGATCTTGACGGAATCCAGACCGGCTGCCGGCAGATCATAGAGTTGCTCCGCGAAGTCGCTGCTGTCGATGATTCGCGTGGCCGACCAGAGCAATTGATTCTGTGCGCCAACCAGATCGATTTTGAAGCGGCCCTTGCCGCGCACCAAGGCCCGCAAACCGGTCACTTTTGGCTGAAAGTCCGCCGTGATGGGCTTTGGATAACAGGCGTTGAAGTTCATCGTGCTCTCGGGCATGCGCGCGAGCCTCGACAACGAATGCCACATGCCGGCCCATTCATCGGAGTCCGCCGACAGCGTGGTGCCGATCGACCCTCTCTGCCAGCCGAGGGCGGCTTCCGCAGGACCGACGAATCCGAAATCCGTTCCGATGTTTGTATAGGACAAAAACGGATTCATCACATGCCGATCCTGTCTTCCGGGATGAGATGGCTCGATAATGGTGTTGTAATCATGCAGTGTCTGCCAGACAGTCCTGACCTCCGCGTTCATGACGTCGCAGCAAAGAAGCAGGATGAAAAGAACACGCAGCATCTCAGAATTTGGCGGGCGGATTCAAATCGCGCAGCAGCCAGTATGAAGCAGCCGACACAAGCAATACCAGATCGGCGGCGATGCGCAGGAAATCGGCCGACATGCGCGCCCTCGAACGGTTGATGACATACATCAGCGCGGCGGCGATCAGGATGGCGACGTAAAACGGATCGTCCATGCGGTGCACTTTCAAGCCCATGAACAGCATGCAAAACAGGCCCAGCACGACCAGAGCCAGGGTCAGCGCCCATTCGTCAAGGTCGGCATCCAGCTCGTTGCTTCCCTTCACCCACAAATCGACGGCGGTGATGTTGATGACGCAGAGAAGTCCGAAGCAGAGCATTTCCCGCGACAGCAGTTTGGCGAAAATGTTCATCGACAAATCGAGTCCCACCAGTCCCGCGCCCACTCCCCAGGCGAAGGCGAATCCGGCCATGAGGTTCTTGGCGTACGACACCCGCTTTCCGGGCTCGGAAAAAAACGAGAGCATGAAAAACCCCACCGTCGCCGCCACCGGTGCCATGGCACTTTGGACCACGCTCCATTGCAGGAAATTCAACGACAGCACCGCGACCAGCAGGGCCACCACCGCAATGCAGCCGATGAAGATCTTCTTGTGGCGCTGGTGAAACCGATGGCGGAGCGGGAATTTACATTCCTTGTGCAGGGAACTGTCCACCAGGCGGTCGAACGAGTAAATCAGCCAGACCACCAGTGGCAACACCACGGCGAGCAAGGGGTCCACATAGGACACGTCCCAGTAATCGGCGAACACATATAACCACAGCAGCGCAAGCAGCGGCGCGTCGAGACTCATCACGTTGGGATACATCCACCAGGGTATGCGTTGCCAGTACAGGCTGCGTTGCTGATCTGCGCTCAAGACCCTGAAACCATCATCCACATGGGCTTCCAGTGCAAGCGCGAACTTGAAAAATATCCGAAGCATCCCATGACGACTTTCGATTTGGAGCTTGGCAAATCGATGCAAATGCCGCATAGAAACCGACATGTCTTCACGTAATGTTTCCGCGCTTCGATGCCTGATCAATGAAGTCGGGCCTGTCGATCAGGTGGGCGTCGAGGAACGCGTTGCCAAGTACGCCACGCGCAGCATCAAGAAGGATGCCAAGGTTTTCGCGCTCAAACTTGCCGTGTCGATGATCGACCTCACCACGCTCGAGGGCAAGGACACACCGGGCAAGGTGGTCTCGTTGTGCCGGAAAGCACTGCGGCCCGATGATGACCCGGGCATTCCCCCGACTGCGGCGGTCTGCGTTTATCCGGCGATGGTGCGGCACGCCCGTGATATCCTTCAAGGGTCGCCGGTGAAGATCGCCTCGGTCGCCACCGCTTTCCCATCGGGACAAGTGCCGCTGAAAAACCGCCTTGCCGAAGTGCGGGGCGCGATCGCCGAGGGGGCGGATGAAATCGACATGGTCATCAATCGCGGTGCGTTTCTCAGCGGCGCGCTGCAGGAGGTGCAGGATGAAATTTCCGCCGTCGTCGAAGCCTGCGGCCCGGCAACGCTCAAGGTGATCTTCGAAACCAGTGAGCTGGAAACCTACGACAACATCCGCGCCGCTTCGTTTCTCGCCATGCGCGTTTTGCGTTCCGGTGATTTCATCAAAACCAGCACCGGCAAGACGGCGAACAACGCGACACTCGGCAACAACCAGGTGATGCTCGAGGCGATCCGCGATCACTATCTCGACACCGGTGTGGCGATTTCGATGAAACCCGCCGGTGGCATTCGCACGGCGAAACAGGCGATCCAGTTCCTCATCGCGATCAAGGAGACCCTCGGCGACGCCTGGTTGAACAACAACCGCTACCGCTTCGGCGCCTCGGCCCTGCTCAATGATCTGCTGCGGCAACTGGCGAAGGAAAGAACCGGACACTACCAAGCACCGTGGAATTTCAGCGAGGCAGCGGGTTCGTATTGAACCTTGCAACACTCAGCGGTTTTTGTTCACCACATCGGGCCCCAGTTCCATCCGGATCGGCGACATTGCGGGAATTGTCACAACCGTTTTGGCATTCAACTCGGTGAAATATCCCTTGCGAATCGTTTTCACCATCAGCACGCCGTCCTTGATGTTGCTGCGGTAGCGCAGCGAGCTGTTCGGCATGCCGAATCCCTCGGCCTGACTGTCGATCCGGAATGTCTCGCCCTCGACCATGTCCACCTGGCCTTCGACATCGAGTTTCAAAGTGGTGAACGACTCCAATGGAGACGGCAGCTTGATGTTGGCGGTTTCGTTGTAAGGTGTTGCCAGCAAAGCGAGCGCGATGCCGACCAGCAGCAATGGCGCGAAGGCGAGCGACGTCCAGCCTGAAAGCGATTTTTTGAACGGGGATTTCGGAACATAGATTCTGCCTTCCGCCAATTTCAACCATCGGAACAATGCCAGCGGGACAAACCACATGATCGCCGCCGCCCAGATCACATCCGAAAAAAAGTGCCCCCCCTGGGCCATGCGGATCCAGCCGAGACAGCAGCCGAGCCCGACACCGAAAGCTGCCGTGGCGAACCGTGCGCCGCGCCATGCTTTCGGCATCGCCATCGCCACGGCAAAAAAGAGAAAGCCCATCGTCGCATGACCACAGGGAAAACTTTTGCCGCTGCTTGCCGGATCGATGCTCAACACCGGTTCGAACGCCATCGTGCCGCCGAAATCCTCGAGCTGCGAGGGACGCGGCCGGCCCCAGTGGTCCTTGAGCACGGCATTGACAAGCACGCCCGAGCCTAACAAAAGTGTGAGCAGTAGAAATCCCGCCACCTTTCGATACCGCGCGATCGACATCCGGCCGATGCCCATCAGCAGCGTCATCAGCGCTGCAACCCCGATCAACAGACCGGGCACGACCCCGAAATTGTAAACGAAAACCACCCATTCATCGGTCGCGTGACGCCAGCCACCTTGCTTGCTCCACAATCCGCGCGCGATGACCAGGTCGAGATCGGTCGCGCGGATCACCGCAGTCGCGATCAACAGCAACAGCACGGGAATCCACAAGCAGAGCAGATTGTTTTGCAGGCGCGACAAGCGGAATGGCTTCGAGGGCGTTTTTTCCATCCGCGCGTTTGAGTGGGGCGAATCGTCCATGGCCGCATCATTGCATCGCCTCGCGGCACCAGGCCAGCGCCATCAGCGCGTATCCCGTGCCGTAGGCCTGCTGGTAGTCATACAAGGGATAGTCCCACCACGAACCGTCCTTTTCCTGTCTTGTCAAAATGATCCGCGCCAGACCTTTCGCGAGCGACTGCTGTTGATCCTTGGGCAAATTGCGCGCGGCCACGGTGAAATAGTAAACGCCGTAGTAGTAGAAATAACCAGAGATCTGGAATGTGGATTCATGCGGCACCGGCTTTTTTCTGCCGTGATCGAGCCATTTTTCAAACTCGATGAAATTGCTACACCAGGTGCTGATAACCTGGTCGGTGATTTTCACATCGCCATACGCATGCAACGCCGCATTGCAGGCCTGCGAGCGGGCCAGCGAGCCGTTGCGGCGGTTGATTTCTGCTTGTGGCGACAAGTGATGCGAATGCGAATAGGCATAGCTGAAGTCGGGGAATGCCTGCATGCGGATTGAGTCCAGACTGTAATCGACGATTTTCTGATCCAATGTGACACCCATTGTTTCCTTGGCTTCATGCATTGCCAGCAGCACAGTAGCGGAGGTGAACGAGGTGGTGAGCCCAGTAGGTTTTTGGGTCCGCAAATCATCGAACACATCAAGGTATCCCCAACCGCCGTTGAGATCTTGATAGCGATTGGCGAGATCCACCTGCTGCTGGGCGAGAACTTTTAACGCCGACTGTTTCGCCGCATCCTGTCCGACTTGTTGATGGAGACGGCTGATGGCGCGCAAGCCGTAGGCATGCCCCCAGACATTGTAGGTCGTGGTGACATCCGCGCGGCGCAGCAGCGGCAGTTTTTCAAAAAGCCACTTCTCGCCATTTGTCACCGCGACTCCAGCTTCTGCGCGTGGGTCGCCCGCATCAATCAATCCGGCCAGCGCCAGACCGCTGGCTCCGGCGAGAAAGGCATCGTGCGCACCCGGCAGCGGGGCGTAGATGTTCAGACCCTTGGTGCGATGCGGGCCTCCCCAGGAGCCGTCGGAATTCTGCCTCGCCACCAGATAATCGACCCCACGGGTGATCGATGCCGCCACGGCTGCCGGGGTGACCGACTCCGCCGGAACAAGGATCATGCTATCTACTACGTTCGTCGTAGTTTCCGTTTCTTCCGCGCGGGCGACGACAGAACAGAGCGCCAGGGTGATGAGGGCGGCGTGCTTCATGCTCCGGGAGTGATGACCACCTGGTCTTTGGCCAGACCGGACAAAATTTCCACCTTGTCGCCCGATGTGCGACCGCGTTTCACCGCCACGCGCGAGGTCTTGTTTTCCGATTGTTCGATCTCCAGTTCCCAGCCGCCGTCATCAGTGGCGTGAAGAGCTTTTGCGGGAACAATCAGAGCCGCATCCTCTTGATAGCAAATGATATGGGCCGTTGTGCTCATGCCTGGGGCGAGAGCAAGATCCGCGGGATATTTCGCGCTAAGGGTGACACGATAGCGGCCATCGATGCCCGGTGCTGCCGCCAGCTTCTCGATTTTCACCGGAAAGGAAATCTCGGGTCTGCCAGCGGATGAGGCGAATCCGCAAAGATCGGTCTTGAGTTGTGCCTGCACCTTTTCCTCCACGAAGGCCTCCATCACCAGCGGCACATCCGCAGGGATCAAGGTGGCGAAAGGGCGTTTGGTCGCCACTGCTCCGCCGGGGATCAGGGTTTTCACCGCATCACCCGTGATCCAGCGGCCTTCCTGAATGGTGCCATGGAAAAAATAACCGTCCGCCGGTGCCTTGATGACGAACCATTGCTGATCCGCCTTGAGTTTTCCCCAGTTTTCATTCTGACGTTTGTTGTCGACGCGCGCCTGTTCCAGCGCGATGCGTTTCAGCTTCAACGAGCGCGGCAGGCTTTGCTCGCTCTCGCGCCGGGCGATCGAAGCGTTCTGAGCATCGCGTTCGAGTTTCAATGCCAGTCGCGGCAGGGTGGTTCCAAGGGTGCGCGCGTGAGCCAGTTTTGCCAGTTCCAGATTGACGGCCATCGCCTTGACCATTTCGCGCTGGCGTTTGAGAATGATCTCCTCGGTGTTTTCCGTTAGATCGTCTGCTTTATACATTTTTTCCAACTGCACCAGCTCCTCGCGTTCCGAATCCGCACGCAGCTCCACCTGTTTCAGAGCCAGTTCGGCTTCCTTGATGGCGGAGTCGCGGCTGGTTTTTTGAAAATACTCCCATTCCTCGCCGGCCTCCTCGTCCTTGCTGATCGCAGCCTGCAATTGCAAGGGCAGGTATTTTTCCGCTGCCTTGAAATCATCCTCGGCATTGGCGAGGGCCAGTTGACCGGCATCCACGGCCGACCCGGCATCGCGCAGTTTTTTTTCGAAATCCTCGGCATCAAAGCGCAGCAGCACGTCTCCTTTTTTCACCAGGCTGCCGTGGGGAAGGATTTCCAGGATGGTGAAGAGGGACCATTCCTTGGCATCGACCGCCAACGGAATGGTTTTGTCAGAAAGCAGGGTCCCGTCCAAGGCCGGTCGGATCGAAAATTTCTCTTCTTTGACGACGAGCTTTTCCGCGTGCGCGGATGTGAGCAGGCAGAACAACAGGGTGGTGGGGATGCAATGTTTCATGAGCAAAAGGCGTGACGGGTGACGTGGAGAATACGCGGCCGACAAGGTGAATTGTTCATTCCTTTTCCGCAGCGTCCGAAGCCGGTTTGCGGGCCAGCAACAACGGATAACGGCGCGGCCGTTTGGCGGCGGATGCGACCTCGATCATGTGTTCGGCGACATCAAATCCCGCGCGGCGCAGGCGGGTGAACAGACCCGGCACCGGACGCATCGCGCTGATGCCAAGCATGCCGCCGGCTTGCAGGGCATCGTGCACCGCGCCGAGCCAACGCCGATCCTCGATCAACAGCCGGTTTTTTTCCAAGGGGCAGCTGTCGGCATGCAACAGAATCGCGTGCAATGATCCTTGTTCGCGGGCCAGCGACGACGGCGTGAGATCGTGAATGACCCGCACCCGGGAGTCGGTGATGGTGGATCCCGACGGGAAAAATTTCTTCTGCCACTCGAACAGTTCGCGCATGGGTTCGAAGACCGTGAACAGCGCTTTTTTTTGCGTGATCGCCGCGCAGGTCGCATTCAGAAGTCCGCCGAGACCGAGACCGAGGATCCAGATTCGCGGTTGCCTTGCCGGACGAAAAGGATGGGTGGCGAGTTTCGCGAGTTCCTGCTCGGCCGATTGCGTTGCCGATCCGGCAAGCTGCTGACCGTGCAGGTGCAGGTAATGCCGCGAATCATGCTCGTGTAATTCCAGGACGCTGCCGTCGGGCAAGGTGGTATGAGCGAGAATTATTCTTGGTTTCATATGCTTTTACATTGCCGCGGCGGGAAAAGAGTAGTAAGAGATGTTTGTTATGTCCACAGAACAATATTCTCCCGATGAAAACAGACCCTCGTCCAACGCCGAGGATATGCCACCACCTCCGCCGTCCACACCAGCTCCGGAGGCGGAAACGCCACCGCCCGCACCTGCGTCACCAAGCCCTGTGCAGGCCTCAAGCACTCCGATCAAGGATAAAAAATTGCTCGTGGGAATTCTGGCCATCGTGCTCGGTTCGCTCGGCATCCACAAATTCATCCTCGGCTATCAGAAGGAAGGCATCATCATGTGCGTGATCGGTGTGATCGGTTGGTTCATCTGCGGCATCCCCACACTTGCAATGTGGATTATCGGATTGATCGAAGGCATTGGTTACCTAACCAAAACCGACGAGGAATTCGAGAATACCTACATCATCGGTCGCAAGCCTTGGTTCTGATCCAGCCGGGACGTGGATGATTTTTTACCCGCTGTGCCGCGGGACCGTCGGGGGTTCGTCGCGGCACGGCTGTTATGACGGCATGGATCACAAGTACATAGGCCAATGGCTGCGCAGGCTTCGCAAGGAACTTGCGATCAGTGGACGACTTTCGGAAATCGCCAGTTTGTTGGAGAGGCAGTATCCCGGCGCGAATCCCGCCTGGTCGTCGCAGTTGCGGCAATTGCGCAACGGCGACTGGGAACCCGACCCCGATCAACTCACCTGCATCGACGCCGTACTGTCCCGCCCCCGGAAACTCACGACACCGGTCGCGGTGACACCGTTATTGCTCTTTCCCATGCCTCAATCGACCGCGTTGATGATCAAACTTAGAAAACCCGCGCTTTCCAAGTCCGTGCCGCGGCCAGTGGTCGATGGTGCACAAGTCTCCCGCTTCGCAAACAACTTCGATGCCTAGAAATCTCCCTACCTCTGAACAAATCTCGCGAATCATCCGACTGGCGTGGAGGACCGTACGAGCTTTGAAGACATCGAAAAACGCACGGGGGCTTGTGGAGAAGCAAGTCATCGGGATCATGCGTGCCGGGCTGAAGCCCTCTAGCTATCGGAAGTGGCGGAAGCGTGTGAGTGGTCGTGTCACAAATCACCGCAAGCTGATGGAAAATCGATTCAAAGTACCTGATGCGGAAACTTTTTAGCGACAAAACACATGACAAATGGCAAAAGCAGAATACAGTTCATTTGAACAAAATGGAGCTCACGAAGAAACTGGAAATCCTGGCCGACGCGGCCAAATACGATGCTTCCTGCGCGAGCAGTGGCGCAGCTAAAAAAGATTCTCGCGGCAGCAAAGGTGTGGGCTCCACGGGCGGCGCGGGAATTTGCCATTCTTACACGCCCGATGGCCGTTGTGTATCGTTGCTGAAAGTATTGATGACGAATGCGTGTCTTTACGACTGCCACTATTGCATCAACCGACGTTCGAGCAATGTGCAGCGCGCCCGTTTCACCCCGGAGGAAGTTGTGAAAATCACGTTAGATTTTTACAAGCGCAATTACATTGAGGGTCTGTTTCTCAGTAGCGGCATCATACGCAGTGCGGATTACACCATGGAGTTGGTCATCGATGTAGCGCGCAGGCTACGGGAGGAACATCATTTTCGCGGTTATATCCATCTCAAAACGATCCCCGAGGCATCGCCGGCACTGATCCAGCTTGCAGGCCGTTACGCGGATCGGATTAGCATCAATATCGAGCTTCCCACACAGGAAAGTCTTGCGACTCTCGCACCGGAAAAAAACCTCCAGCGCACGCAAGAAGCCATGGGGCATATTCGCGATAAGATCGAAGAATCGCACACCGAAAGGCGTAAGTCCGATGCTCCTAAGCCGGCACCATTTGCCACCGGCCAGAGCACGCAGATGATCATCGGTGCCGATGACTCCACGGACCTGGTGATTCTGAAAAAAGCCGATACCCTCTACAACGGCTTCAAACTCCGCCGCGTCTATTATTCCGGCTTCAGCCCGATTCCGGAACCATCGATTGTTTTGCCGCTGAAATCACCGCCGTTGGTGCGCGAACATCGTCTCTATCAAGCGGATTGGTTGTTGCGCTACTATCATTTTTCTGTCGAGGAAATCACCACCGCCGCAGAGCCGAATCTGGATCTTGATCTCGACCCGAAGCTTTCGTGGGCACTGAGAAACCGCGCCTCTTTTCCCATCGACATCAATGTCGCCCCGCGCGAGTTGCTGTTGCGCATTCCCGGCATTGGCGTGCGGAATGTAGAACGCATCATCGCCGCGCGTCGCTACACCCAGCTTCGATTGGCCGACTTGCTGATCTTGCGATTGCAGATGAAAAAAATCATGCCGTTCATCATCACTACTGATCATCATCCGCTACGACTCGGGCTGGACGATGACAATTTGCGCGCTCGGTTTTTGCCACCGCCAAAACAGTTGGAATTGAATTTTGGAGACCCCGCGCCGGAACCAAGCGACATCCTTTCAGCACGCTCGGGAGAAATTTAACATGCGCACGATTGTCATTGAGCCGACACTTGAATCATGGCGCGCGCAGGCCCGCCGGCTTCTCGTCGAAGCCGTGCCGCCCGAGGGGATTTTATGGAACGATGAAGAGCAGGAAAAAACTTTTTTTGATCACCAAGAAATCACGCACTACGCAGCGTCACCGCCACCGAAAGTTTCCAAAGCCTTCATGGATATTGCCGCCACTGTCGCGGCCCACTCGGATTCACGGCGCTGGGCGGTCCTTTATCGGATGTTATGGCGACTCACGCAGGGCTGTGAAAAGCACCTTCTCGGCATGAAGACCGATCCCGATGTGCGCCTTGCCCAGCAATGGTGCAAAACCATCGGTCGGGATATTCATAAAATGCATGCTTTTGTCCGCTTCCGGTTCGTCGGTAAGGATGATGCGACAGGACGCGAGCAATTCGTGGCCTGGTTTGAGCCGGAGCATCGCATCGTAAGGCTCGCGATCTCCTATTTTGAAAAACGCTTCGTCGGCATGGATTGGTCGATTCTCACGCCGTACGAATGCGCGCACTGGGACGGCAAAAAACTTCACTTCACTCCGGGTGTTGATCGCAGTGCCGCGCCGGATGAAGATAGCCTCGACGAACTGTGGCGGACGTATTATCGAAGCATATTCAATCCCGCCCGCCTTAAAGTGGAGACCATGCAATCTCAGATGCCCAAAAAATATTGGAAAAACCTCCCCGAGGCCGAGGTGATTTCCGAACTTGTCGCGGGCAGCAGCGCGCGCATGACTCAAATGCTCGAAACGGAAAATCGAAAGGTAAAACCCACGCCAGATAACAAATATCTGAAATCGCTGCAGGCGATGAATGATAACAGAGATTACTCTCCGTCTGAACGGGACGATTAGTCACGGCCGGCTTGCCAAGCTGTCGATACTTTGAACATAAATGGGGTCAGTCCTTGGAAATGCGCATTTTTTACGGTGCATGATTTGCATACTCTACCAAGAGACAAGAGAGTAAAGAGGGTGTCAAACTGATGAAGAAATGTGAAAAATACTTAAATCCAAGGACTGGTACCATTTATGCGCTCACAAGAGCCACTCAGCGGACGCAAAGATTTATTCGATGGGCGAGAGTGTGGATCTACAAACAAGCTCCCTGGAGCGAATCCATCCTCCGCCTCAAGGAAATCTGGGGTATCGCAGCATCATAGTTTTCCACACCGATCCATTCATCGGCACATTACACGCGTGCCATTAATCTCTACCACATATCTCACTTTATAGGGGACTTCCCAGGGAACAATTTTTTCATTCGTTTTGACAATTGCTCATCTTCGATCATCCCGGCCCATTTGGCCGCTTCAATGGTATCTCCTTCGTTGATGTATTTCAAAACCAAAGCTTGAGCTGCATAGTCCCTGACAATGCTCTGATCCATCCCTGTGATCCATGTTGCGGCTTTCGTGTGATTGCTCGAAGCCCATGCCGCTACGAAAGGTTGAATGGCTTGCGGATTCGTTCGAAAATAATCGTGATTGGCATAAAATGTTCCCATCGCTTCCGGATCACTCTTTGCCGCATTTTCCAACATCGACACGATTACCGTGCTATCAAAAATTTCTGTATGACTCAAAATGAATTGGGAATTTTTTGTCATATCTTGCTCTTCGCCAATCAAGCCCAATCCGTATCGATCCCAGAAAAGATCCGCCTCTTCTTTTGGCAACTGATCCGGAATTTTTTTAACGGCATCCATATCAAATCCAAAGTCAATCGCCGCTTTCCATCCAGAATACTTCAATAAGGACATTTTAACTTCGTCAGATGAAAAATCGCGTCGCATGTTTAGAGCATCTTGGCTCGAAAAGGTATTTGAATCACTGAGTATCACTACTTTGGCTAACAGGTGATCTTCATCATGTGGGGAGCTGTCCAATAAATGCAATAAACAGATGACATCATTGGCCTCTTCAACCGTATACCAACGGCAAATGTCTCGCAAAATCACATTTCTATTTTTTCCTGGGGTGAGAGCCATTGCAAATCGCAGCGTTTCCTGAGGCAACAGCCTTACGAATTTCGCTAGCGATTCCCCATCAAAATCTTCCCGCCCATTAATTTCGTTTATAAAGTCTCGCATTGCAGTTACTTCGGCCTGCGTGCGAGAGTCAACATATTTGGTAGATAACTGGCGCCTGCTCCCATGGACTGCATGTGGACATTCCAAATCGCTCTGTGATTTGGATGCTGTGTTCGAAGAATGATGACTATGATTTTTTTCACAGGAAAACATGCACAAATAAACAAGGGAGATGGCATAATTGAACTTCATAAATGCTCGTTAATCTGATATAGATTCCCAATTGCTCATTTCTTCCACTTTCCAGTCACCGTTGTTGACTCTACTATAAACGATGCTCTTCTTGACACGTTGCAACCGCCAAACCAAAGCTATAGTATTTGTCTTGGCTTCTTCATTGCCCGGCCCCCACAATTGTATACGACCAATCGCACCGACTCCAGCAAGCTCAACATCAGGTAGCTCTAGAGGGTTAATACTACGATGTAAATTTGCTATCCAAACCCATCCCATGTTGGACCAGTCGCCCACAATAGCCATATGCGTTGCTGTAGGATTAATGTTACGTGCGTTAACTTGTTCAGGTGCATCTTGCGGTGCAGGATCGGGCACGGTTGGGGGTATTTGACCTTCGCTCCAAGTTATAGTACGGGTAAAATATGCTAATTCTCTTGATACTTTTGGTGTCACCGACCACTCCTGAACTCCATTCTGTTTCCTTGGCAAAAAACCATCATCAGGATGCATGAATTGTAGAGCGCCTCCTTCATATGAAAGTTGCGCTTTTTGACGAAATTCGAACTGCTGTTTTATTTTATTTTCTGGAACATTATCCTTTTCTTCAGGGCCAACAATTTCGTCAAACAGGGGGTGGTCTATTGAGACGACAGACAACTTTAGCGAGCCAACGATTGCATTATTTTCCGCATTAACCGTAGCTGTTTCTTGTGCACTAGTTGCCATAGTATTATCTATATTCTTAGGGCAAGAAATTGCAATTAATCCCCACTCTATTACTTTTTTATACTCTTTCTTCTTTTCTAGTGACTCGTCAGAAGCCGCACCATGCCCTGAAGGATCTTGCGCATATACCTGTGCTGTGACACTTGCTGCCATAAAAACTACTGCGCATAACCAAGCTAAAGTAACGGTGCGATAAGTTCCTCGCTCAGATGATAATATGACTACTGACATGGACTCACAAGGATTGAAGTTCTGTGCTGAGGCGTGACAAATTTTTTTCCAGAAACTCTTTTCGGTAGAAGTGTTGAATTGACAGGGATGCAGCCACATCCAAATCGACCTTGATAAGAAGTGCTTTGGCATCTAGTTCCCACTCTTCCAGCAAGGCAGGTTTGCCTGAATAGCACAGGGATACGGAACAGGCGCGCTGTTTTGATTTGATCTTGTCTCCTTTTGCATAGGATTGCAGCGCCAGCCAATAGTGCGCGTGGGCGGCTCTGCGGTGGGTCGGGGATTCCTTGGCGATCCACTCGAATGTTTCCATGGCTTTTTTCACATTGCCCTGCCGCATGTTGTAGAGCGCGTATTCCGTTCCTACGATCACGTATCCTTCGGGTGTGGAACTCTCGCCGTTGATGATCTGTTCGGCGAGGGCCAATGCTTTGTCGGCTTGTTCGTTGTCGATGTACGATAAAAACACCACCGCCAGGTAGTTGTACCATACCGAACCGCCTTCCGATGCAAACTGATTGATGGTCACAGGTGTTAGATTTTCCCAATAGCGGATCACCGCTGCATCGTTGTGGATGTCAAAGTGCAGTTTTCGGGCG
>CAMAQB010000045.1 GCA_945860285.1 Akkermansia muciniphila
TCGTGCCAAAAAAAGGCAAATAAACGCAAAATCCCAGCCCCAAAATGGCACCAAAGAACAATCGCACCAGATAAAATAAGCCGAAACAAAAAGAGTATTCATGTGAACACATTTACATAATGCTGTAAAAACATTTTGCAATTGGCTCACAAGAATGATTCCATGGAGATTTTACCAAAATGCGATCAAGCTTCCGTGGCACGGGTCGCGGCCCCCTGTTGTGCCAATTTGCCGCTTTGCAAATCCAGACAGCGGTCAGGTTTGAAAGCCAGCTGCTCGTGAGCAGTGGATGGGTTTATCGCGTGTTTCACATGAGCGATGCCAACGGGAAGACTGCGGTCGCGAATGCTCGCCATCGCGTCGCGAACATTGTGAAACCGGGCTCGTTTCATGAATCGAAGGAACGATTCGGAATACGCGATGCCATCGATAGGAACCAGGCAAATGGATCCCTTTGTTGCGCGCGAGTTTCTTTCCACCAGGACGGAGCCGATCGCGGCACCTGCCAGGCCCGAATAGATGAAGTTTCGTCGAGACCAGGTTTTCATATTCGCTGAATAGTTAGGAAAATAAGCAAGCGCTGCCCGCACATTGGCGGAACAGCGCTTGGAGCAAACCATCGATCAACACGTCGCTTCTACGAGTGCAAAAAGATCGGTTGCGCTTGTTGGTGCGGGATATAAAGTCGATGCAAGGATCCTGAAACTGGATCAAGCTTGGTGCTTGACTGCGTTCAACATGCTGACATTTACTAAATCGCACATGTGAACAATTAGTAAGTTTTTTGTCGTCCGTCGAGATTTTTCTTTGCGTTAACTAAAAATATTTTTTCATGAACCGATCAAATTTTACTTTGCAAAAATACAGATTTCTGCTTATCGCCCTATTTAGTTGCTGCGATCTTCGTGCTGCGGACATTGCCTGGTTTTATGCACTGGGAGAAGATCTCGCGGCTTTTGAAAAGCTGGCAGGTCGGGCATTGCGCAGTGTCACCAACGGCAGCGTCACCATGCATCACTACCAAATCGGCCCGCACAAAATCTGCGCGGCGAAAATGGGCAGCGGCTGCAGCGTCACCGCCAACACAGCGGCCACCTGCCTGGCGCTGTTTCCCGCCAGCCACGTGATTTCCACCGGCCCGGCTGGCGGACTGCATGGGAACGAAGAAATGGGACATTGGATCGCGGTGAACAAAGTCATCGCATGGCAGAAGGGCAAGGCCACGGGTGGAAAAATCGTTTCGTCTGAAAACGCCACACAAACAATGACACTGAATGCGAAGGACTGGCCCGACACCCCATGGCAACAATTCCGTGCAGTCGCGTTGGCATCGGGCGAGGCGATTGTTTGTTCGGCGGAGATGCGCGACCGGATCGCGGCGGACAGCGGGGCGCGGGCGGTGGAGATGAATGCGCAGGGGTTGGTAAGCGCCGTGGCGGGTCGGGCGGTGAAGGTGTTGCTCTTGCGGGTGGTCAGCGATCATGCGGATGAAACCGCGGAGCAGGATTTTTCCGCGTTTCTCCAGCAGTACGACGGACGAGGTGGGGCGTTGGTGTATGAAATCGTCAAGGCCATGCCCGGCCAGGCCAGCGAAGCGGCGGGCCATGAGTCATTGAAAAAACTGCTGGACGGCATCGAGGACGGCAAAGAGCCGTGAGAGGGTCGTAAAGTGCAGCCTTTCCGTCAGGGAAATCTTCACGGGGAGCGCCTGCGTCCCGCAGGCTGTGGCCGGCATCCTGCCGGGCGCGGGTTTTCGCGAGAGGTTCGTGAATGCGCAGCGATCATCCTCCCTGACTCACCGACGCGATTTGCGAACGAAAGCGTGGGGTGAAGGTAGGTTGCGACAGGCCGTGATGCCACCGCCCCCCACCGGAATGCTCGGAGAGCCTTCCCTGCCCTTTGATGCCTTTCAGGCGGGGAAATCTTCACGGGGAGCGCCTGCGTCCCGCAGGCTGTGGCCGGCATCCTGCCGGGCGCGGGTTTTCGCGAGAGGTACGTGAATGCGCAGCGATCATATTTCCCGACTCACCGACCTTGTTTGCGTCCCCCGCCGGAATCCCTGGGGATGCTTCCCCGTTTTTTGCATGCAACGTTTCCTCTCAACTCGTTTCGCCCGGTTGATCGCGCCGTGCGGGTCCTTACCTCTCCCATGATCAGTGCTGGGGAGCGCGGAGGGGGCGGATAGTCAATCACGCTTCGTCAACCTTGAGGTGCTTTTTCAGCTCCTTGAAATCGGCAATCAGCTTTGGGAGGCGGCGGCGGTTCGCCATATCTTTCAGTTCCATCTTCATCGGCTGGGCGGGAAAGCCCATATACGTTTGCCCGCCTTCGAGGCTGGCGATCACGCCCGTCCTGGAAGCGAGAACGGCTTTGTCGCCCACTTCGAGATGCCCGGCGATGCCCACCTGGGCGGCGCAGGTCACGTAGTCGCCGAGTTTCACGCTGCCGGCAATTCCGGTTAAGGAGATGAGCAGGCAGTGTTTGCCGATCTGCACGTTGTGGCCGATCTGCACGAGGTTGTCGATCTTCGTGCCTTCACCGATCACGGTTTTCCCGAAGCGGGCGCGGTCGATGCAACTATTGGCGCCGATTTCCACATCATCGCCGATTTCCACGATGCCGACCTGGGGGATTTTCTGATGTCGGCCCTGGACAAATTCGTAGCCATAGCCGTCGGCGCCGATGACTACGCCGGGATGCATGATCACGCGATTGCCGATCACGCAGCGCTCGCGGATGCTGACATTTTGATAAATCAGGCAGTCCCGACCGAGGATCGCGCGCCTGCCGATCACGGCATTGGGATAAATTTCCGTGCCGTCGCCGATGACCGCGCCGGCCATGATGACCGCGCCGGCGTGGATGCAGACCCGGCCGGGGTCCAGGTGTGCGGAGGGATCGATGACCGCCGTGGGATGAACGCCAGGTTCGAACGTTTTTTCGAGCCGGGAAAAATGGTTGATCACCGTGGAAAAAGCCAGAGTGGGATTCGGCGTTTCGATCAACGCCATGCCGTCCGGCGCATCGGTCACGCCCGGCGGCACGAGACAGGCTCCGGCCGCGCTTCGGAGAAACTGACCATGGTATTTGACGTTGCCGAGAAAGCTAACTTCCTCAGGACCAGCCTGATCGAGTGCGGAAATGCCTTTGTAAAACAAATCGAGCTTGCCCTTGACGATGTTTCCACCGATCAACTTGGCAAGCTCGCTGAGTGATAAATCCACGGTTCCTGTGAAGGAATTATTTGGCTTTCGGAGTACCCGACTTTGGTGCCGGAGTTGGTTTGACGGGTGCCGGACCGGGAGCGGACTCCGCATCGGAGTCGGAGGCGGGAATCTCGGGAGCGGGTGCCGGCGCTACTTTCGCATCCGCAGGTGCATCCTTGTTGAGATCTTTCAAGAGAGCGGCTGTGATATCCGTGGCATCCTTGGTGTAGAGCAGGAAGGGGACCTGCGAGGTGCTCATGCCCGATTTGTCGAACACATAGTCGAAATTCTCCGCCTTGGCGCGTTCTTCCACCAGCTTGCGGATTTCCTCGAGAATGCCGCGCATGCGCTGCACCATTTTTTCATTCAATGCCTGATTTTTGCGTGAGAGATATTCGCGGCGCTCCTTGTCCAACTGAATCCCCTCTTGGTACTTGGCCTGGTTGTCCTTGTAAACCTGGGCCTTTTTCTGGTCGGAAAGCGATGGGTCCTCGGTCTGGGTCTTCAGTGCCTGCATGTCGCTCTCGATTTGGCGGATCGCGGTCAGTTTCTCGTTGTTGTCCTTCTGAATCCGGGCGCGTTCGACGTTGATCTGCTGCTGTGCTTCATTGGTTTTGAAATACTCCTTGAACAACTGCTGCATGTCCACGGTGGCAATCTTGAGTTTCGCATCCTGGGCGGCGGCATTTCCTACTAACAAGGCGGCAGCAGCCACCGCGATAAATCGACGAATCATATGCATAAGTAATTGGTTTTCCCGTAAAGAGGCTGTGAACTTAATCCAATCTGCGGGCGAGTCAATGCTTTTCTCCCGGGTGGGGAGAAAAATCCGCACGGGTTTCCGTTGGCTTTCCAAGGGTGAATCGCCTGCCTCCGGGTTCAAGGAGCGGGCAACGGCGGTGGGTGCGGATGATCGGTCTTCAGCACTTTGGGCAGCATCGAATCCGGAAGGACCAACGGATCATATTGCTTCGGGCGGTTTATGGTGATTCACATCCAAACCCAGGGCAAAGCGGCCAAGGTGAGAATCAACTTGAGGATCACCAAGCCGCCGAAAAAGGCAGCGCCGACCATCAACAGGACCGCCGCCCATGCTGCGAAGGACAAGAGCAGAAAAGCCACATGGAAAACATAGCGCGGCAATAGTAGCGATTGCCATCGAAGTGGCTTGGCTCGCAGGACAGCCGCACTTCGCTGATTTCCAACCACGGGATCAGCGAGGCCAGAGGTGTGCCCTTCACCCGCAAGCTCTGTTGAAATGCGGTGTGCGACCGCGTCACTGGTCGATCATTTTGCGTGGAGCAGCGCGCGACGGTCGATGTCGCGCAAAAATTTCAGCATCAGATCTTCGGTCGTGCCGTCCCTGCCGGTGAGTTTGACCATCACGTTCTCTTCGAGAGGCATGTTGATTTCAAAATTCTTGTCGCCGATTTTTTTGACCAGCGCTTTTTCACCGCCGGCGCGTTTGATTTCGAAGCCCTGCGACTTGGCGACTTCCTCGCTGGCAAAAAGGCCGCGGATCAGCTTGATGAAAGAGGAGCCGTAAAAAACCTCGACCTGCATTTCCTCCTGCCCGGTTTTGTTCTTGTACAATTTCTTCAGCACCTTGCCACCGCCATAGAGCGCGGGAACATCCTCGGTTTTCATTTCCTCCGCAACCCAACCGGTCGGCGGATCGGGCAGGGCGCTGCCCATCTCCTCGGATTTCGCTTTATCCAGCAGGGCTTTTGCTTTGTCGAGCGCGACCCTTGCTTCGGCAGGTTTGCCGGCGCGATATTGCTTCACCGCATCGCGCAACGCATCTTCAAAAGGATCGGCCTTGGCGGTCTGGGCCTGCACGGGATTTGATGTTGCGACAAACATCATCAACAGCAAGCAGCCGAATGCACGAAGTTTTTTCATGCCACGAAAGTAGGGTATCGACGATGCCCATGCAAGCGAATACTCGAAGCGCGCGCGGCTCAGTGGGGCGCTTCCTCCAGTGTGAGCATTTTTTCCACTTGAGGGATCGGATATGCGGTGATCCACAGCTCCGACGTGAATGTGCCGAGCGGAGGTTTTTCCTTGTCCTCTGTCTCAAACTGCATGACCAGGACGTCGATATCTTTTCCGGTCATCTCCGGTGTCACCGGGATGAAATAACTCAGGTCGCCATGCGGACGGCCGTTGCCGGTTTCCCAGGGATTGGCAGGATAACTCCAGGCCCGCAGCGGCGCGCCGACCCATTTGCCGTCGATCCGCAGCGCCGCGTAAACGCCGTCGCGACCGTGTTTGCCGTGGCAGGGAACCACCAGATAAGAGCCCTTCGCTACCTCGTCGAGCCGGAATTTGGCGCTCATCGCCAGTTTGGCGGGAGCGGCGTAATAATCGGCGAAAACATTCGACGCCCGCCACGCGGATTTGTCGATCAGCTTGCCCTTTGCATACCCGCTGGCCTCGCCGACATTGGTCGCTTTGCCGGGGATTTTGATGTATCGGGGTGGCGCGGCGAGTTGGGGCATGTCTGCCACGATGCGATGAACCTTGATGTTCTGCCATTCCTTGGTGCCTGAGTAACTGCCCTTCAACACCGTGGCTTCGGCGGCCTTGTCCGGCATGAGTTTCGTCGGCACGGCGGTCCAGTCTTTCAGGTCGGCGGAAACAAAAATCTCTTTTGGGGCGAATGTGGCATCGACATTTTCCAACACCAGTTGGTCGATGGCGGTGGCCGCACCCATGTCGATGCGCAAGGCACCACCCCAGATCGGACCTTGCGAGAGGCGATAAAAGGTCGCGGGGTTGCCGTCGAAAAGATAGCGGTCCCACACCCCGCGGTCCACTAACAACTGCTGACCGAAAAACGCGTCGCGCGATGCCTTCACCTGCGCGATGGCCGTTGGCCCCGAGCGCTGGACCGAGCGGACTTCCATGGCATTGTTGTCGGTGGAATAACAGGTCGCTTCATACAGAGCGGCGGCATCCGCAGGGACATCGACTTTCTTGAGGTCGGCCAACTTGCGATGCCACGGTTGCTTCAACGCTTTGCCGGGGAAGCTGACATCGACGGTCTTGCCGGCGAGCAGGTCATCGGCGGCGATTCCACCGATGCGCGCCCGGGCGAACTTGCGCGACATTGCGGGCAGCGAGAGTTTCGCGCTGGTGCCAGGCATTCCCAGCAGCTTGATCATCGCCGGTTTGCCGGGCACATCGCGCACGACTTCGTAGGTGCAGCCATTGACACCCAGTTGCCGCGATGGAACGCTCGAAGCACTCAGCACGCAGGCACGGAATGACGGCACGGTGATTTTCACCGTTTCGCCCTTCTTGAAACTGCCGAGAATTTCCTCCGAAGGATGCATGCGCCGCACTTCGAAAGGTCCGTTGCCGCCGAGGCCGATCTGTTCATCGAGAGTGACCGTGTAGGTCACCGGATTCCAGCTTGGATTGCGCAGACTGACGACCCGCGTATTGTCGTTGCCGCGCGACACCGCACTGGGGCCATAGATTTTTTCATCGAGCATCTTGCCCTGCGGAAGAATGTCGCGATAAAGGCGGGTGAGATTGTAAATCCGCGCCAACTTGGGAAATTCATCATCGCGCAGGAACCAAGGGCTGCCGTAGAGTTCCGGAGCGAGAATCAGGTTTCGCGAGAAGGCTTGCAGGAACAAATCGTCCTCCCAGTAGTCGAGGTTCGATGACAAACAAACGCCGTGATCTTCGAGCAGGCGTTTCGGTTTGCCGGTTTTTTCATCCAGGGGCACTCCGAGTTCGATGGTCACCGCGCGATTGTGGGTGGCGGCCTTCTGGTTGCCGCGCCAGACATCGATGTAGGCCTCGTCGCCCCACAGTTCGGTAGTGGTGTGAGGCAGACCGTCGCCGAGATTCAGGCGGTGGTTCAAGACGATCAAATCCGGCGCATACTTCCGGCACTGTTTGAGCATGTTGACAAAGGCCTCCTGCTTCTCGGTGCGCAACTGTCCGCACACGGCATCGACCTTGAAAAGGTGGAAATTGTAATCGCGGCAAAGCTTGACCAGCATGTCGGTGCGCGCTTTCTCCTCTTCCGGCGTATTGCCGAATCCATCGGGACCCAGCCACACGCCGAGCCGACAGCCAAAAGATTTCGCTTTCTCGGCAATCGGTCCGAAGCCATTGGGGAATTGCTTTTTGAAACGTTCCGAGTCCATGCTGCCATAACCGCCGGGCGTGTCGATGGCACCGGCATCGAGCGCGTAAATATCGAGATTCATTCCATACTCGTCATGCATCCATTTGAAAAATTCCAGATTCGTCAGCGTTTGCTGCTCGGTGGAACCCTCGTTGGTGTTGTCGATCCAGGAAAAATAATGGCTGAGCGATGGGGTGGATTCGTCCGCACCTGCCAGTGGATGTTTCACAATCTGCGCCTCCAAGGATGTTGAGAGCACGGCAAAACAAGCGAGGCAAACGCGTGCGGAAAATTTTCCTCTACCTGCATGCGATCCGGGTGATTTCGACAAGATATTCTCCATGCGAGAATCATTCCACGAAAATCGCGCATTCACAGGCAAAATGCTGACATGAAATCGTGCTCGTCGCGTCAATCGATGAAATGGAATTCATTCGCCGCCCAGAGCATCTGAATCAGGTCGGCGAGCGGGTTTGCATCCACTGCGGCCTGCTGGGGAAAATCTTTTTCCCAGTTGCTGAGTTCGCGGATTTTTCCATCCGGCGATTCGCGTCTCTGGATCGATAGTTTCCATCCGGTGCTGCCGAAGTCATGACCGTTCGGGGCGCGCAGCAGGAAATCGAGGGACTCCCCGGCTTTGATGTCGAGCCATGGGGCTTCGAGCGGGACTTTCTGCTCGGGTCGCAATTCACCCGAGGCGATGATCTGCCGTTCATTCGCGCGAATCTCCCAAACCAGCGCTGCTCCCTGCGCTTGTGGTTTCTGAAGTTCGCCGACCATACGAGCCTGCCCGGCGGACGCGGCCCGCCAGCGCAAAACCAGAGCGTGATCCCGATTCGGATGGCCTGAATTCGCCCCGGCATGCAACCAAGGAACCGGCGCGGTGGACAAGTCGGATCCCGTTTTCCAAACCTTGTCGGCAAACATCGGGAAGCGCTGCATTTCGCCGAGAACGCCATTTTGATCGGTGGCATGGAGAGCCTCCCAAACCCCGTCTTGTGGTGGTTTCGGATTTTCCGATGTCAGCGACTTCATCCAATCGGCGGCGCACTGCGCCTCCTCCGCGGTGGCGGGACGTTGAAAAATCCGCCGATAGATCCAGTCGACGCGGGACTTTTCATCCGCGCACTGCGCGAGAGCCGGGTCCGCCGCCAATTTTTTCGCCTGGCGGATCACCAGCGGACCGTTGAGAAAATACAAAGCCTGCTGCGGCACGATCGTCTCAATCCGACGGGAACTGTGATGGTCGGGATGCGGCAGGTCGAAGGCAACGAAGGTGTTCGGCAGCGCGTAGCGGTCGACGAAGGCATAGACGCTCCGTCGACTGTCCATCGCCGGGTCGTCGACTTTGCCACTTCGGCCACCCCGCTGGGTGAGGTCGAGCGCACCCGCACTTTGCAACAGCCGGTCGCGCATCGATTCAAAATCCACCCGCTGGCGGTTCCATTTCCAAAAGAAATGATTACCCTCATCGATGCCGCGGTTTTTTTCCGGACCTTCGTCAGCGAGGCGGAAGGCGCGTGAAGTCAGCAGCAAGCGGTGTAATTCCTTCATCGATGAGCCATGCTCCCGGAAGGCAACGGCCAGATGATCGAGCAGGGGCTGCAACACCGGTGCCTGCTGCTGCATGCCGAAATCGCTGGGATCCAGCATCGGTGCGCCGAAATGCCAGGCCCAGACGCGGTTGACGATCACCCGGTCGGTCAGCGGGTTCGCGGCATCGGTGATTTTTTCCGCCAGGGCCAGCCGCGGGCTTTTCCCCTCGGGAAATTTTCCGCCGCCGAGAAAGGACAACCACTCACGGTCGATCTTTTCACCCGGGGTCGCGGGATTGCCGCGCAGGAATATCCGCGCATCCTGCCATTTCGACTCATCATTCAGCACCATCGCCCGCGGCGGCGATCCAGGATGCTCCGCCAGCAGGCGACTCAATTCACTGCCGCGCGCGCGGTGTTTGTTGCCGTCCTCGGTGTCGTAGAAATCTGAAATACGACGAATATCGTAGTTCAACGGACAGCCCGATTGCGATTTCAAGACTCCCAGTTCGGACTCGGCCGCCGCGTTCGACCACTCGGCCGCCAGTGCCTGGCACAATGCCTTGCGCTCCTCCGCCGGTGCGGCCGCCAGCGCTTTCGCCCAGGTCGTGAGCCGCGGCGATGATTCGCCGTCCCACGCCCTGCCTTTCAAAAAATCGCGCCACTCGATCACGGCTTTCGGACGATAGCGGCCGCGCGTGAATGATTCGCTCGTCGCCTTGCTCAAGTCCCAGTCACCCTGTTTGGCGAGCCAGGCGAGCTCCAGATAGACGGCGAGGGACTCGGGAGCGCGCAGGTGATCGACGAATGCCTGACGCACCGCGTCATCGGCGGCCTGCCATTTTGCCCGTTCCTCTTCGAAGGTTTTCCGCGCCGCGGCATCCGCCACCTGACCGATGATTGGTTTTTCTCCAGGTTCGTAGGTATTTTCGAAAATCGAATAGAGCGAATAATAATCGTTCATCGAGATCGGATCGGTCTTGTGTTTGTGACAGCGGGCGCAGGCTACCGTGCTGGCCAGAAAACCACGGCTCACCACGTCGATGCGGTCGTCGATGATCTCCGGCTTGCCACTGCGCGGACCGACAGTGAGAAATCCCATCGCGGCGAGATTCGGATGATCCGCACGGTCGGCCATCAGGTCACCGGCGATCTGCCATTTCACGAATTCATCGTAGCGCATGTCGTCGTTGAAAGCCCGCACCAGCCAGTCCCGATAGGTAAAGGCATAGGGGTAGCGGTTGTCCTGCATGAAATTGTATCCGCTGGTGTCGGCGTAACGGGCCACGTCCATCCAGTGGCGCGCCCACCGTTCGCCATACGCCGGACTGGTAAGCAATTCGTCGATCAGCGCCCGCCAGGTTGCGTCATCGGGCGATGCCTCGATCCGCTGGATTTGTTGCGCCGTGGCCTGCAGGCCGGTGAGCGAATAGGCCGCGCGCTGGATCCATTGTCGGGGCGGGGCGAGCCCCGCCGCCTCGACACCGGCGTTTTTCCGCGCGGCATCGAGCAGAGAATCCACCGCGTTCACCGTTGCCGGCACATCGGCCTTCTGCGGTGCGACGTAGGCCCAATGCTCCCCGGCCTGGAGCGGCAACAGCAGGGAAAAAACCACGACGGAGAAACGTATCATCGGTGCCTGCGCATACGTTCATCGGGCAGGGCAACCTTTCACTTCCCCGCTGGCGCGGTTTGATTCACCCGCCTCAGCAATCCGTACTTGGGCGCGAAAACCAGCGACAGAAAAAACAACAAGGCCTGAAGGATCACGATGCAGGCTCCACTGGCGCCGTTGATGTGGTAACTGATGACGATGCCGATCAGAGTCGACAACACCGCCGACGCGGCGGCGATTGCCAACATGCGGTCGAAACGATCCGTCCACAGATAGGCGGTTGCGCCGGGCGTGATCAACATCGCGATCACCAGAATGATGCCCACGGCTTTCAGCGATACCACGATCGCCAGCGACAACAGGCACAACAACAGGTAGTGAAGGAATTTCACCGGCAAGGCCAACACGCGGGCCTGCGCGGGGTCGAAATGGATTAACAACAAATCGCGACGTTTGCCGATCATCACCGCAAGCACCAACACGGCAATCATCCATGTCTCTCGGACCTGCCCGCGACTCACCCCGAGAATGTTGCCAAACAGGATGTGATCGAGATGCAGATCCGATGTCACCTTGCTGAACAGCACGAGGCCAAATGCGAACATGCCGGTGAACACCACGCCCATCACGGTGTCCTCCTTGATCCTGCTGTTTTGTTTGATGAATCCCGTGCCAACCGCACAAAACAACCCGGAAAAAAACGCGCCGATGACCAGCGGAATCCCGGCGAGATAGGCGAGCACGATGCCTGGTAGAACCGCGTGCGAAATCGCATCGCCCATCAACGACCATCCACGCAGAATCAGAAAGCACGAAAGCACCGCGCCCATCAGCGCGATCATCGAGCCCGCGAGCATCGCCGACTGCATGAACTGGTATTGGAATGGCTCGAAAAAATTCATGGCGTAGAGGTCAGGCGTGCCCGGCGTCGCGCGGCGAACATCCCGTGTTTGGGAGCGGCGAAAAAGCACAATAGAAAGAGCAGCGTTTGCAGGGTCACGATGCATCCTCCTGTGCTGCCGTTTAGAAAATAACTCGCGTAGGCCCCGATCAACGATGTCAGCGCACCCATGCCTGCGGACACCCAGAGCATTTTTCCAAATCGATCGGTGAGCAGGTAGGCCGTGGCACCGGGAGTCACCAGCATCGCCACCACCAGACAGGCACCGACGGCCTGCAGGGCGGCGACCGCGGTGGCACTGAGCAGGATCAACAGCAGGAAGTTGAGAAATCCCGCCTTCAATCCCAGACTGCGCGCTTGGTTCGGATCGAAGCAGAACAACATCAGGTCGCGCCATTTCAATGCGAGTGCCAGCAGTGTGAACGCGCTGATGATGATCACCTGCAGGATGTCGGGATCGGAGATGCCGAGAATATTGCCGAAAATGATGCTTTTCAGATCGACCCGCGCCGGAAACAGCGAGATCAACAGCAGTCCCACGGCGAAAAACGTGGTGAAGACAATGCCGATCACCGCGTCCTCGCGAATCCGGCTTTTGGCTTTCACAAACGCCATCGCCGCCGCCGCGAGCAGCCCGGAGAGGAAGGAACCGAGGGCAAAGGGCAGGCCGAGAATGTAGGCCAGCGCGACACCCGGCACGATGGCGTGCGACAGCGCATCGCCCATCAGCGACCAGCCTTTCAGGGTGACGAATGCGGACAAAAATCCACACACTCCCCCGATCAACACGCAGACCCAGATCGCCTTCCACATGTATTCGTAGTGAAACGGCTCTAACAGAAATTCCAGATTCATGACTCGGTTTCGTCCTGGCGTTTTTTGATCAACTCCTCCCGGCCCTCGCGGTTCTTGTATTCCAGATGTCCGTCCTTGCCGAACACCAGCGGACGTTCGTCATCGGTCAACACCTTGACCAGTTGTCCGTCGTGCGATTGAATGGTCGATTGATCAAAATGGAAATGGCGCAACTGACCTCCGAACGCTTCGGTGAGGTTGCTCTCGGTGAATATCTCATCGGTGGGCCCGTAGGCCAGCACCCGGCGGTTGATCAGCACGACCTGATCGCAGAATTCCGGCACGGTGCCGAGGTTGTGGGTCGATACCAGAATGATGCAGCCCTCGTCGCGCAGCTCGCGCAACAGCGCGATGATCGCATCCTCGGTGTTGACGTCGACACCGGTGAACGGCTCGTCGAGAAATATCACCCGTCCCCCTTGTGCGAGGGCGCGGGCGAGAAAGACCCGCTTTTTCTGACCGCCGGACAACTCGCCGATCTGGCGGTCGCGATACTCCCACATCGACACCCGGCGCAGGCTTGTTTCGACCGCCGCCCGGTCCGCCGCACGCGGGATGCGCAGGAAATTCATCGCCCCGTAGCGACCCATCATCACCACATCGCCCACACTCACCGGAAAAGACCAGTCCACCTCCTCGGCCTGCGGCACATAGGAAACGATGTTGGCTTCCAGAGCTTTGTTCACTGCCGCACCGTTGATCAGAATGGTTCCCGATTTGGGTTTGATGAAACCCATGATGCTCTTGAACAAGGTTGACTTGCCGCTGCCATTGATGCCGACCAGTGCGCAGATCGTGCCGCCCGACAGCGCAAAACTCGCACCTTGCAAGGCCATCTGGCCGTTGCCGTAAACCACGGAGACATCATTGACTTCCAGTCGGAGCGGGGTATCGGCGTTCATGGCGGCGGATGGAATCCCTTGACGATGGTTTGCGCATTGTATTCCAACAATTGCAAATAACTCGGCGCGGGCCCCTGGGCATCGGTCAGCGAATCGACATACAGCACTCCGCCATAGCGCGCGCCGGTCTCCTTCGCCACCTGCCGCATCGGTTTGTCGCTCACCGTGCTCTCGGAAAAAACCACCGGGATGTTGTTCTGCCGCACCACGTCGATCACATGCCGCACCTGCTGCGGTGTGCCCTGGGCATCGGCATTGATCGGCCAGAGATACAATTGCCGCAGTCCGTAATTTTGACAAAGATATGAGAACGCACCCTCGCTGCTCGCCAACCAGCGTTGCCCGGCGGGAATGCTTTCCAACCGGGCCCGGATCGGCTCGTCAAGCGCCGCGATTTTGGCGGCATACGCGGCGGCATTGGCGTTGTAAACCGCCTCGTTGGCGGGGTCGATGCCGACGAGTGCCTTGCGGATGTTCTCCACATAGATCCGCGCGTTTTTCGGCGACATCCAGGCATGGGGGTTCGGCTTGCCGGTGTAGGGGCCCTCGCTGATGCCCATCGGTTCGATCCCTTCCGAAATCACCACGCCGGGCACGTCGCCGATGTTTTGGAAAAACTTGCCGAACCACAGTTCCAGGTTCATGCCGTTCCACAACACCAGGTCCGCCTGCTGGGCTTTGACGATGTCCTTGGGTGTCGGCTCGTAGCCGTGGATCTCCGCTCCCGGTTTGGTGAGCGACTCCACATCGGCCGCTTCACCGGCGACATTGCGGGCCATGTCGGCAATGATCGTGAAGGTGGTGAGCACTTTTTTCCTGCCGGAATGTTGTGCCGGTTTCCCCGGGCCGCAGGTGGAAAGGGAAAACAACAAAATTGCAACGCACGACAGCCGGAAAAGGCATGGAATCAGGAATCGCGACGGGTGCTTCATGTTTGTCTGAACGAAAAAACTTAGGTTGAACTAAGTTTGTATGCAAGAGCTATTTTTTATTTTTCGCGCTTGCCTGTGCCTCCGGATTCTCCGACACTGGGACGTGTCGAAGATACCGCCAGCCTCCGTCGCCTCGCAGGATTATCTGGAGCAGATCTTCCATTTGATCGAGCGGAAGGGATACGCGCGGGCCGTTGACATTTCGTCCAATTTGGGAGTTTCCCAAGCCAGTGTCTCGGGCATGCTCAAACGCCTGGGCGCGGAAGGTCTGGTCGTGTATGAAAAGTACCGCGGTGTCGTGCTCACCGCCGACGGCATCAACATGGCCCGCTACGTAATCAAGCGCCACGAGGTGCTGACCCGCTTGCTGCGGCACTTCGGATTGGACGAGGCCACCATCTATGCGGATGTCGAAGGGATGGAGCATCACATTTCGCCGCAAACCTTGCGGGCCTTCACGCTGCTGGCCGATGAGTTGGATGACAACGTCCGTCTCAGCAAGGACTTGAAAAAGAAATTGCGCTCGGGCAAGGCATGACACCCGCCGCCGTGCGTCTATCGCTTTCTGGCGATTTCGGCCTCCAGTTTCAGGTTCGGTTGCGCGCCGTTGTCCAGGGCCCGTTGGTAGAAAGTGCGGGCCTCCGGATCGCGGTTGGCACGATGGCAAAGCAAAGCCAAATTGTGAAGCGCTTCCGCTGAGGCAGGATCGATGGCGATCGCTTTTTTGTACGCGTCCTCCGCTTCTTGCGTTCTCTTCATGCGCAGCAGGGTGTTGCCGAGGATGGCAAACCCGGCAGAGTCGTTCGGATCGATCTCGGTGGCACGGCGCAATTCCTTCTCGGCATTGGCAAGATCGCCGGTTTTGTAGAGCGCCAATCCGAGCAGCCGGTGCGACAACGGCTGCGTTTCGTCGTTTTCGACCGCCAGCCGCAGCACCTGGGTGGCGGCAACCGGATCGTCGAGGCGCATTTCCACGATGCCCAGCTTGGTCATTGTTGGAATGTGACCCGGGTGGATGTCGAGAATCATCTCCAGCACTTCGCGCGAAGCGCTGAGGCGCTGGGAGCTGAAAGCCCGCACCGCGGCCCTCGTGTAGTTGTCGATCTGCTCGTGCAGTGCCGAGGTGGCGACTCCGACACGCTCCCTGCTGCCGGCATAGGGCGAGTAGATTTCGCCATCAACATGGCGGGTGTCGAGAATCTTCTGTTCCTCGGCGGTCAGGGTGACCTCGCCGTCGGTGAGCATCGCCACCGCCTCGTCGTATCCAGAGTCTCCCGATGCCGTTTGTTTTTTTGCGGCGGCCAGCAGCAGAGTGGCGGCTTTTTTGCGGCGCTCCTGCACGCGCAGCTGGCGTTTGATGATGTCGCGCAAGGTCTGCGCCTCCTCATCGTTGGTGGTTGCCTTGCCGGAGGCGATCGACTTTTCATTGCTGTTCAATTGCAACTCCAATTCGCTCATCCGCTGGTCCTGGGCGCGCTTCTCGGTTTGCAAGGCGATGATTTTCGACTTGGTGATCGCAAGGTCGCGCAGGGCCTCGGTGAGTTCGTCCTTGGTTTCGTCGTTGTCCTTGTTGATGCGCTCAACCCGTTCCTTGGCCTCGCGCAGTTCCTTGGCAAGCCCCATGTTTTGTTCGATCAATTGCTGGATCCGGCCGCTTTCGCTGAGTTTCAGCAAGGCCGCCATGTGATCGCGATCGCGCAACAACTCGTCGCGCTCCGTTCGCAACTCCTGAAACGCGTCTTTGCTTTCCTGCAGTTCCTTTTGCAGCGAAGTGACCCGGTTGTTTGCGGCGGTGATGTCGGCATCTTTTTGTTTCAATGTGGCCTCGAGACGTTGCAATTGCTGTAACTGCGCGCTGGTGACCTCGTTCGACTGCTTGCGTTCGATTTTGAGATTGTTCTCCAGATCGGCCGCCTGTTGCCGCATCGCCTTGTAATCGGCGGTCAGGGTGTTGATCTTCGCCAAGGATTTGAGCTGTTCCTCGCGGCTTTGTGTCAGTGCCATGCCCATCGCTTCGCGCTCCTGTTCGAGCGAACGCAGGCGCGAGTTCATACGGTCCATCTCCGATTGCACCGGTGCGGCGGCAAGCCGGGCGCGCAAGGATTCCAATTCGATGCTCGCCTGCTTGAGGCGGGCGTTCAGGTCGTCGCGCTGCTTTTGCAAATCACTGGCGCGAGCGACGTCGCGCGAACCGGAGCCGGTGGGCGACGCGAGCGCCTCGCGCAGGCGTTTCACCTCGTTTTCGAGCGACTTCACCCGCGCGTCCTCGATCTGCGCATTGGTCGCCTGATTGGGATCGACCAGTGGGTTGACTCGAAGTGGCAGTCCACCCTCGATTTCGGCAATGGCCACATTTTCCTTTTTCTGTTGTGCCTGCGCGAGTGGCAGCACCTGGGTGATCTGCGTTTTGGTGATCGCCAGCCGGTCGGTCACCATTTGTTTCTTCCATTCGGGAAAAAACTTGCCAACGGTTTCAAAAAACTTCTCGGCACTGCGCAGTTTCGCCAGTGCCTCGGCATGTTTGCCCTGCTTGCCCAGTGCCTCGGCCTCGCGGGTGAACAACCATGCCTGGTAGTAGACATCCGACGGATCAAAGCCCGGCTGCGTTGGTGGCGCGGGCTGCTGGGCAAAACTCCACGGTGCGCCAGCCAACGCAGAAAAAGCGATGGTACTAGTCGTCCATGCCAGAGCCCGGAACTTCCGCATGGGCGGACAATAATCAAGAATCGAAAAGATGAAAGGAAAGAATTTGCCCATCAAACAGTTCCTGGCCGGGAGTTTGTGTTACTTCATCAGCGGCACTGTTATCAATCTGTCGAGCAATCAGCGCAACCGACACCGGCGCACTGGCTCCGAGCGCGGGCGGAGGAAACCAAGGCCATCGATATCGAAACCGAAGCGATAGCAAAGATACCATAGGATACCACAGATCGGCATCCCGCTAATGGACATTTTTGCCAGAGATACCAGAGCCATGGCAAAAATGCGAGAGGTACTCTGTTGACCGCTCACCGCAGAACCAATTGTGATCGCGATGAAAATTTTCCAACAAAATTCTAACATGTTATTATGCGAGGACTGACCCCATAGAATGGCCAAGTCGTCTGCAACAACAAAGTCTCGCGGCGTACGTTGTTCATGGACACTATGCATCATCTTCCAAGCCCCGAGATGCTTCAATTGTTAGGGCGTTATTTGTATGATGAACGGGACAAAAGTCCCAAGGAATTCGATTATTTGGGCGCTTCGTCGAACTCGGACTATGCCTGTGGCGCGTTGCTGCAAATAGGCTTGAAAAATCCTCCCCTGCCTCGACAAACCGGAAGGGGGCCGGTGGAGGGTGCAATGTATGACAAAGACCTTTGGCAATTATGGTGGGAGCAAGTGCAGGCCGGCACCCGCAGTTTTTCCTTTGTGGGCCAGGATGTGGAATATCGTTTCAAGAAGGACGGCACATGGATCACCACGCCGCTGACAAGTAAAACCGTGCCAGGTCATAACAAAAGCAATGCAACCGGGCTGCCCGAACAGCCAGCGCAGCAGGATCGTCGCCCTTGGTATTGGCTCATCGGCATCATCTTGATCACCGCCACCGGATTACTTTGGCAAAAACGAAAATCCGCTCTGGGTTAGGGGCATCTACCCGCACTCTCGTTTTGCAAACGGAATCGGCGATGGTGGTTCCCACCACTCAAGGCAGGATGTCGCCGTAGATGCCCGGATCGCTGCCTTCGATGACCGTGGCACCGCAGGCTTTTTCATAAAACTCGCGGGGTCCGACGCCGCCGATGATGGCATACGCATAACCCATGTCGCGCAGCGATTCCAGGCACAGGAACAATAGTGCTTTGCCGAGTCCGAGCCCGCGAGCGGCGGGATCCACCCCGGTCGGGCCGAAATAGCCGCGCGCGGTGGTTTCGTAGCAGGCGAAGCCGAGGATGGCTTTGTCCTTGGTGGCGATGAAACAACTCACCGGTTGGCGCGACATTGCGACCTCGATTTCGCTCACCCACTTGGGGGAGAAATGGGTGCGTGCGAAGTCCGCCACCGTGTGTTTTTCAAAAGCCCTCGCCCGGCGCAGGGTTACGCCCTGTTTCGCCACCGACTGATAGAACGCGCCGCTGTCCGGCAGCGCATACAACCGCACCAACATGTCAACCATGCCGCGATGATAGACAAAGCACGCTGCTTTTGCCAATGCCAGAATGACAGGGCAGGGGAATTGGGCGGGAATCGCAGCGTTTTCCCTTTACCCGCTTTGACTGATCTGCGCAGTCTTTCCCCGCCATGCTGAAAGCCGGAATCGTAGGTCTCCCCAACGTTGGAAAATCAACCTTGTTCAATGCCGTAACCCGCTCCCGCAAGGCGGAGGCCGCGAATTATCCTTTTTGCACGATCGACCCGAATGTCGGAGTGGTCACCGTGCCCGATCCCCGACTCGCGGTGCTCTCGAAAATTTCCGGATCGAAAAAACTGGTGCCTGCCGCGATTGAATTCGTGGACATCGCCGGACTGGTGAAAGGCGCTTCGGAGGGTGCCGGACTGGGGAACCAGTTCCTCGCCAATATCCGCGAGACCGATGCGATCGTGCAGGTGGTGCGCTGTTTTGAAAATGACGACATCATTCACGAACTGGGCAGTGTGGACCCGGTGCGCGACATTGAAATCATCAATTCGGAGCTGATTCTCGCCGACATCACCGCCTTGGAAAAACGCCGGCAGTCGCGCGAGAAAAAAGCCAAGTCGGGCGACAAGGAATCGAAAAAAGAAGTCGAACTCATCGATGTGTTGCTGCCCCATCTCTACGACGGCAAACCGGCGATCACGATGGAATTTCCGATCGAGGACATGCCTTTCATCAAGGATTTTTTCCTGCTCTCTTCGAAAAAAACCATTTACGCCTGCAACGTCGCGGAGGACGAGCTCGCCAGTGCCACGGCCGATCCCGATTCGCAGCCGTTGGTGGCGAAGGTGCGCAAGTTCGCCGCCGAGCATTTCGGTGCCGAAGCGGTGGTGATCTCGGCGCGCATCGAAGAAGAACTCGTCGATCTCGACCCCGAGGAGGCGCAGGCATTTCTGGCCGACATGGGTGTGAGTGACAGCGGCGTTTCGACCCTGATCCGCGGCGTCTATCATTTGCTGGGTCTGCGGACCTATCTCACCACCGGCGTGCAGGAGACCCGTGCGTGGACCATCCTTGCCGGCGACAAAGCCCCCGCTGCGGCCGGGGTGATCCACACCGACTTCGAGCGCGGATTCATCGCGGCGGAAATCGTTCACTTTGACGATCTCGTCGCCACCGGTTCCAAAGCCGCGGCCCGCGATATTGGGAAACTCCGCATCGAGGGAAAAGAGTACGTTGTGAAAGACGGAGATGTCATCGAGTTTCGCTTCAACGTCTGACCGCCAAGTATCCAATTATGAAACGCCTGTTATCGTACCTGTTGTTATTGCTGCCGCTGCAAGCGCAAAGCGGCCTGAAGCCCGCGCCAGCCGCTCCCGCAGAGACACCGGTTGCCGTTGCCGCACCGACGACGGCGGAAATCTACCGCTCGGTGGTCCGCATCGAGGTTGCCACGCAAACGCCCGACTACGCCACGCCCTGGAATGTCGGACGCTTCAGCGGCGGCATCGGCACCGGGTTCCTGATCGGACCTAACAAATTTCTCACCAACGCGCATGTCGTATCGAACGGCCAGCGTTTCTTGATCAACATCTACGGCTCCCCCACCAAACACCAGGCGAAGGTGGAATACATCGCCCACGACTGCGACCTCGCGATCCTGTCGGTGGAAAACTTCACCCCGTTTGAAAAACTTCCGGTGTTCACGATCGGCGACGCGGTGCCGCAACTGGAATCGCAGGTCCGCGTGATCGGCTATCCTGTCGGCGGCGAGCGTCTCTCGGTCACCCGCGGCGTGGTGTCGCGGATCGACTTCTCCCAATACTCCCACTCGCGCGCCGATTCGCATTTGATCGTGCAGATCGATGCCGCGATCAACCCCGGAAATTCCGGTGGTCCGGTGTTGCAGGACAACAAGGTCATCGGCGTCGCCTTCCAGGGTTTGACGCAGGCCGACAACACGGGATACATCATCCCCACACCGGTGGTGAACCGTTTCCTCAAGGACATTGAGGATGGCAAGTACGACGAATACACGGATCTCGGCATCACCGATTTTCCCTTGATCAATCCCGCAATGCGCAAGGCGCTCAAGCTGCAGAACGATGACAAGGGTGTGCTGGTGGTGAATGTCACCCCCGGCAGCGCCAGCGACGGTCTGGTCAAACCCGGTGACGTGATGATGTCGGTGGATGACCATGCGATCGATTCGACCGGAGCGATCCTCATCGACGGGGAAACGGTCAACATGAACGAAATCGTCGAACGCAAATTCGCCGGTGAAAAGGTGGATCTCCGGTTGCGCCGCAACGACGAATGGGCGGATGTCTCGATCACCTTGAAAGCCCTTCCGCAGTCGCGCATGTATGCGATCAAGTACGAGGAAAAACCGCGCTACATTGTCTTTGGTGGGCTGGTTTTCCAACCGCTGGACACGAACCTTTTCGCCACCCAGCAGTTCAATGATGTCAATGTGCGGCGCTTGTTCGCCGACTACGTTTCCAAGGGCCTGTTCCAGGAGTTGGAGGATGTCGTGATTCTAACGAATATTTTGAAGGACAAACTCACCAGCCAGTTGCCGCCGTATCCCGGAATGGCGGTGGAGAAGATCAACGGCACCGCGGTGAAATCCCTCAAGCAGGCCTATGAGCTGCTCAACCCCGAGAAGGCACCTGAGTATTTTGTCATCGAGCTGTTGGGCGGCGACCGACCGCTGGTATTGCCTGCCGCGGCCATTGAGGCCGCCGGCAAGAGAATCCAGAGCGGCTACAACATTCCCAAGCTGAGCAACCTCAAAGCCCGCTGATCCCCGCCATTTTCGAACTGCCATGAAACTCCTCATTTTCGCACCCCTGCTGTTGTTGAGCGCCTGTCAAAAGCCGTCGGCCACCACAACCCCGCCTGGGCCTGCAAGTGCCGCCGTTGCGGAGAAACAAGCAGCCGATGACGGCAAGTCGGTGCTGCGTGTCAACACCACCATCCAGGATTGGAACCCCGGACAACCGTGGGAAAAAAACCCGTCGCGAAACCGCCGGGCGCTCGGCGCACTCGTCGAAGGTCACCGCGTGCTCACCACGGCGGAAATGGTCGCCGATGCCACATTCATCGAACTGGAATCCACCGATGGCACGCGCCACGCGGTCGCCGAGGTCGCCTGCGTCGATTACGAAGCCAATCTCGCCCTGCTGAAAATCGCCAACGCCGAGGACGAGGAGAAATTTTTCGCCGGTCTGACGATGCTGGAAGTCGCGGAACCGCCGCCGCTGAAGGATACGTTGGAAATCATCCAGGTCGAGGACAACGGACAAACCCTGGTCACGCCGGGACAGATCCTCAGTGCCGAGGTGGTTTCCACTTTTCTGCCCGGACAGCTTTTTCTCACCTATCGGGTGAAAGCGTCGATGCAATCCTCGGCGTCATCCTACTCAGTGCCGGTGTTCAACGAACACAAACTCGCGGGCATCCTCAGTTCCTATGACTCGAAGGATCAGATTTGCGATGTCATCGCCACCCCGTTGCTGGCGCGCTTCATTGCCGAATCGAAAAAGCAAAGCTACCAGGGATTCCCGAATCTCGGCATCAGCTTTGCCCAGACCGAGGACCTGCATTTCCGCCAATGGCTGAAAATCCCGGATGACCAGGGCGGCATCTTCATCACCAAGGTGCGCAAGAATTCCGCGGCCGATGCCGCAAAACTCCAGAAAGGCGACGTGGTCCTTGCGATCGACGGCCATGCCATTGATCGACGTGGTTACTACACCGACCCGCAATACGATTCCCTGCATTGGGTCCAGCTTGTGCGCGGCACCAAGTCGGCGGGGGATGCGCTGAAGTTCGACATCCTCCGCGATGGCGAAACGATGGAGATCACCGCCACACTGACCCGCCAGGAGGAGTCCAGTCGTTTGGTGCCCTTTTACACCTTCGGCAAGGCGCCGAATTTCCTCATCAAGGGCGGCATGATCTTTCAGGAACTCACCCGACCGCTTTTGCAGGCATTCGGCAAGGAATGGGAATCGCGCGCGCCGCTGCCATTCCTCGATGCCCTCAGCAACCCGGAAAAATACCAGGACGACCACGAACGCATGATCTGCCTGACCGGAGTGATCCCCACCCAGGCGACAGTGGGTTATGAAGGCCTGCGCAATCTGTTGATCAGCAAAATCAACGGCGTGGAAGTGCGCAACATGAAAGATGTGCTCGCCGCATTCCAGAAACCGAAACTTGGTTCGACATCGCACAGCATTGAATTCCTCGACGAGGATCTGACGATCCAACTCGATGACGAGCTTTCGAATCTGATCGACAAATCGTTGTTGCAGCGCGGGCTATCGAAACTCTCGCGGGCCGAATAGCGGTTCGCCGGAGCGACCGCTCCACCAGATCCATGCAGCTCCTCCTCAACGAAGCGATCTATCAAAAAGTCATCGTCGATCTGCTGCCGCAAACGGAGCGGTTCCTGTGGATCGTCACCGCCGACATCAAGGACCTGCATGTCCCCAAGGGCAAACGATTCGTGCCGCTGTTGGAAATTTTGTCCGATCTCATCGACCGCGGTGTTTCGGTCCGCCTGATGCACGCCAAGGAACCCGGCCCGCGCTTCCGTGCCGACTTCGACCGCTACCCGAACCTGTTGGAAAGCGATTTGTTCGAACGCATCCTCTGCCCGCGCATCCACACCAAGGCAATCATCGTCGATGGCAAACAGGCATTCATCGGCTCCGCCAATCTCACCGGTGCCGGACTCGGTGCGAAGTCCGCGCACAAGCGGAATTTCGAAGCCGGTTTCCTCACCACCGACCCCGGACACCTGAAGGAAATCATGGCATGGATCGACCAACTCTACCTCGGCGATTTTTGCGCGAAATGCGGAAGGCGCGCGGTCTGTCCCGATCCGATTGCGTGAAAGTGGAATCCTGCTGCTTCATGAATGGCGCTCGGTGATTGTCGGATTTTATTGTTCGGGCACCGACAGCTTGGCTGCTTTTTTGAAGAAAAGATTCAGGTCTCCGCCGCAGTCGGTTAAGAGTTTTTGGAAAACCGGCATCTGGCGGTTGTAGAGGTCCACCGAAACGAGATGCCCGTTGTTCAGTTCGCCCTCCAGCCAGGATTCCAAGCCGCGTCCACCCCATCGACGGCGAAGTTCGCGGAATTGATCCTGCAAATTCCGCAGCACCGCCTCTTTCTCCACCCGCATTTGATCCGCAGGTTTTCCCGACGCATAAAGCTTTCTCAAGGTTACTTTCGCCTTCTCGATCTCATGGTAAAACTCGCGTCGCCGCACCAGCCTGCCTTCGTAGTGGCGCAACTCTTTCACCCGACCCTGATGCTTCAGCCATCGCTTCACCCCCTCTTCGGCCACGACGCTGGCCAGCGATTCATTGAAAACCGTATCGCCCCGACGGAACACCTTGCGATGCGTCAATTCATGAAAAATCGTGTCCGCCAGATCGATGTCCGGATAATCCACAAACGTGTTAAGCACCGGATCATGAAACCACCCGAGCGTCGAGTAGGCATCCACCCCGTCGACCAAAACATCGTATCTTTCCTCGCGAAGTCGGGATGCCAGTTCGGCCGTGTCCTCCTCCCGGAAATACCCGCGATAGTCCATTTCCCCGATCGCCGGATAAAACCACTTCTTCGGCGCGAGCGAAAACTCGGGCGCGGCGTAAAGCACCCACACCACATGTTTCCGACCGAGGTCCGCATATCGTCCATAACTCTCGTCCCCCGGCAGCAATAAATACTCGCTGGCATACTGGCGGATCTTTTCCACCGCTTCGATCTGTCGTCGTAACAACGGCGGGCTCTCCGGGTCCTCGAGCACTTCCTTGTTGGGGCGGCTTTTCGCGAGAATCTCATACTGCCCGCCCACAGCCTGCGAGTAAAAATGCACCGTTCTGCACGAAGTGGCGATCCCCAACAGGGGAAAGAGGAATATCAGATATCGCGACATCGGAAGCACACCCGCAAGATCGCTGAAAAATCCGCACGGCACAAGTCGGGAAGAAACCACGCGGCGTATTTCTGCTTTCTCCGCTTGCGGAGGGAACTTTGCACTCATTTCCATTTCGGGCGCCAGGGTGTCCTGATTCGTGGGGCAACACGGACTCAAAAATGCCATAATCGCTACTTGATCTTTGTGTGCCAATAAGGCATCCTCTCGCCGTGCAGTATGATTGGGATTCTCAAAAAAATGAATTTCTCAAAACCACACGGAAATTGTGCTTCGAGGATGTCGTTATCCATCTTGGGAGGGGCGATGTTTGGAGAGTCGCCGACCATCCCAATCAAAGTGCATACCCTGGTCAAAAGCTTTTTTTCGTGCACATCAATGATTACATATACATCGTTCCATTCGAACATAGGGCTGGCGTGATTTGGCTGATTACAATCATCCCGAGTCGCAAGGCCACCAAACAATACCTGGAGGAAAAAAACTGATGAAATTGAATAGACAAGAAAAAGAGATCGAAGCGCACTTCGAGCGAGGTGATATCAAATTGTCCAAGCCAGACAAAAAAATGCTGCTAAAGCTGCGTTCCGCAGCCGAGAACACTTTCAAAAAGGATCGACGCATTAACATTCGATTGTCTGAGCGTGACATGGCTGGTATTCAGAGAGTGGCCGCAGCCAAGGGCGTGCCGTATCAATCTTTGATATCAGGCCTGATCCACCAATACGTTGAAGGAAACATGATTGAGAAATCATAAAATGTGATTGAAGAGAGATGCATGCCGGTTCGGATGTTTGATTTACCGGGCTGGTGTGAGGGTTTCTCGATCCCCATTTGCAGAGGGAATTTTCCTCTTTTCCACCTCTGCCACTTTGATGTCCTGATTCGTGCGACAACAAAGCATGAACCTGCAATAAACCCCAAACTTGACAGTCCTGTCGCAGCCGCTATGATGCGCCTCCGGCTATGAAACAGTCATCCATCACCAAGTACCGCGCCTTTCCTCCGGTTTCCCTGCCGGATCGGACATGGCCGGATCAGACGATCACCGCAGCTCCGATCTGGTGCTCGGTGGATCTTCGCGATGGCAACCAGGCCCTGCCAACACCGATGTCGGTGGAGGAAAAACTCGACTATTTCGACCTGCTCGTACGGGTCGGCTTCACCCAGATTGAAGTTGGCTTTCCGTCCGCGTCCGACACCGAATTTCACTTCGTGCGTCGTCTGATCGAGGAAAACCGCATCCCCGCCCACGTCACCATTCAGGTCTTGGTGCAGGCGCGCGAACATTTGATTCAACGCAGTTATGAGAGCCTGATCGGGGCCAAGCAGGCGATCGTGCATTTGTACAATCCGACCAGCACCTTGCAGCGCCGGGTGACCTTTCACAACGCCACTCGCGGGGAAACAAAGGACATCGCCGTGCAGGGTGCAAAATGGGTGGCTCAATACGCGGCACTGGCACCGGAAACCGACTGGAGTTTTCAATATTCGCCCGAAAGTTTCAGCGACACCGAGCTTGATTATTCGTTAGAGGTTTGTCACGCGGTCATGGATGTCTGGCAGCCGACTCCGCAGAAAAAAATCATCCTGAATCTGCCGAACACCGTCGAGTGGTGCATGCCCAATGTTCACGCCGATCAGATCGAATGGTTCTGCCGGCATGTCAACAAGCGCGACTCCGTGATCATCTCGCTGCACACCCACAACGACCGCGGCACCGGCATCGCGGCCTCCGAGCTGGGTTTGCTGGCGGGAGCGGACCGGGTGGAGGGAACCTTGTTCGGCAATGGCGAACGCACGGGCAACCTTGATATCGTCACTCTCGCATTGAATCTGAATAGCCAGGGCATCGCCACCGGGCTTGATTTCTCCGACCTCGCATCGATCCGTCACGTTTACGAACGTTGCAGCCGCTTGACCGTTCCCGAACGGCAGCCCTATGCCGGCGAGCTGGTGTTCACGGCGTTTTCCGGGTCCCATCAGGATGCGATCAAAAAAGGCCTCGATTTGCGCACGCAGGAACGCGCCGCAACCGGCGGAGAAGTGCCCTGGGCGGTGCCGTATCTGACCATCGACCCGCAGGACATCGGCCGCAGTTACGAGGCGATCATCCGCATCAACTCGCAATCCGGCAAGGGCGGCGTGGCCTACATTCTCGACCGCGAACACGGTCTCGATTTGCCCAAAACCATGCATCCGCAGGTGGGCAAATACATTTACGACATGGCCGACCACTTGGGGCGTGAAATGTCGGCGGATGAAATCGGCGAGGCCTTCCACCAGCATTTTGCCAATCTCGACAGTCCGCTCGCAGTCAACGACTACGACCTCAACCATCACATTGGTGAGCGCGGTCAGGTCGAGTGTGCGTGTTCGATCAGTTACCAAAACGCAGAGAGAAAAATCAGCGGACGCGGCAACGGACCGATCAATGCCTTCGTTCACGCGCTGGAGGGCATCGGGCTCAAGAATTTCAAGGTCACGGATTATCGCTCGCACGCCGTGCGCGGTGGTTCGGACGCCAGCGCCGCCGCCTACGTGCAGTTGCAGGCTGACGACGGCAGGCTGCTCTGGGGAGCGGGCATTGATTCATCAATCGAAATGGCGGGTCTGCGTGCCTTGGTCAGCGCGTGGAACCTCATGCACCGGTGAAATGACATCACTCGGGGGTTGACGAAACAATTTCCATGGATAGAGGTAAGGGCGTATGAGCGAAACAGAAACCAAACAACCGGATCCCAAGCCAATGGGCGGGCAGGACGGCGACTCGTCCGACCCGGATCTCAACGAGCAGGAATGCGGCGACCAGGCACAGGCCATGGCGGAAGAGGTGGCGCGTTGGCGCGACCTCGCGGTGCGCACCGCCGCGGATTTCGACAATTTTCGCAAACGTGTCGCCCGCGAGCGCGAGGAAGCCGTGCGCTATGGCAATCAAGACCTGTTAGAACAACTGATCCCGATACTCGACAACTTCGAAATGGGCATGCAGGCCGCGGCCAGCGACACCAGTTCGATGATCTACATCGGCATGGAAATGGTGCGCAAGCAGTTGGCCGAGTTCCTTGTCCAGCAGGGAGTCGAGGAAATTCCCGCACTCGGCACCGCGTTCGACCCCAACATCCACGAGGCCATCAGTGAGGAGTCCGATTCCGGCAAACCCGCTGGCCAGGTGATTCGTGTCACCCGCCGCGGATTCCGTTTGCGCGATCGATTGTTGCGTCCGGCGAATGTGGTGGTAGCCAAAGCATAAGGAAAACCAGCGACCCATGCCTGATAAACGCGACTATTATGAAGTGCTCGGCGTAGCGAAGACGGCCGCAGCGGACGAAATCAAAAAAGCCTATCGCAAGCTGGCGATGCAATGGCATCCCGACAAAAACCAAGGCAACAAGGATGCGGAGGAAAAATTCAAGGAACTCGGTGAGGCGTATGACGTGCTGAGCGATGCCGACAAACGCGCCGCGTATGATCGTTACGGACATTCGGCATTCACTGGCCCCGGCGGTGGCGGTGGTGCAGGCGGCTTCCACGATCCTATGGATTTGTTCCGCGAGGTTTTCGGCGGAGCTTTCGGCGGCGGCTTTGAAGACATGTTTGGCGGTGGTGGCCGTCGCAAAAGCGGCAAGCAGCGCGGCAGTGACCTGCGCTATGACCTGCAACTCACGCTGGAAGAAGCCGCGAAAGGCGTTGAAAAGGAACTGAGCATCGAACGCTTCGTCGCCTGTGAAACATGCAACAATACCGGCTCGAAAAGCGGCAGTGGCACGAAAAAATGCACCAGTTGCGGCGGTCGTGGCGTGATCACCCGCTCGGCGGGAATTTTTGTGCAGCAAAGCGAATGCCCCGCCTGTCACGGCACCGGCGAGTTGATCTCCGACCCCTGTGACACCTGTCGCGGTGAAGGCCGCGTGCAGAAGGAAACCAACATCAAAATCCGCATTCCCGCGGGTGTGGACACCGGAACCCGGTTGCGCTCGTCAGGCAATGGCGACTCCGGATTGCGCGGCGGTCCGCCTGGCGATTTGTATGTGTTCCTGATCATCAAAAAACACGACTTCTTCGAGCGCAAAGGCAACGATATGTTTTGCGAGGTGCCGATTTCCTTTGCCACGGCCGCTCTGGGCGGCGAAACAAAGGTTCCCACGCTCGATGGCAATTCTTCGATCAAAATCCCCACCGGCACGCAGGGGGGCACGGTTTTTCGTTTGAAAGAAAAAGGCATGAGCAACCTCAGCGGCGGTCGTCGCGGCGACCTGCACGTGACCGTTCAGGTGGAGGTGCCGACGAAACTCAACAATGCCCAGCAGGACAAATTGCGCGAGTTTGCGGAATCCATCGGCGACAAGAACAAACCGATGGAAGGATCGTTTTTCGACAAGGCAAAACGGTTTTTCGATCTCTAACAAACCGCTGGTATGGCGCGATTTTTTCTACCCGCCGAGGCCTGGAACGACCATGCCGCGCTGGATGTGGAGGAGTCGCGTCACTGCTCGCAGGTGCTGCGCCTCGGCCCCGGAGATGTGATCACGGTGTTTGACGGCGCGGGTCGCAGTGCGAAAGCGGCAATTCGCAAGGTGGGCAAACATGAAGTTGCGCTGGAATTGGCCGAGCCGGTCCATCATCAGCGTCTGCAGCCCGCCATCATTCTCGCCCAGGGAATTCCCAAGGGAAAAACGATGGAATGGATCGTGGAAAAAGCCGTTGAACTTGGGGTGGCGCGAATCGTTCCGCTGGTGACGCGGTTCGCCGTGGTGAAATACGCCGCCGACGAAGCGCGCAAAAAAGCTGAGAAGTGGCAGAAAGTCGCGTTGGAAGCTTGCAAGCAATGCGGACAAAACTGGCTGCCAATCGTCGAGCCCCCGCTCGATGGCCGCGCCTTTATTTCGCAGCAGCGGGTAGGAGGAAAAATCATCGCCTCACTCGCCGATGGTGCGCGACCCTTGCGCCAGGTTTTACAAGAACTGCCGACACAAGACCAGGTGACAGTAATGATAGGCCCCGAAGGAGATTTTTCGTTAGAAGAAATGCAACTGGCATCGCAGTCCGGCTATCAAGCCGCCACTTTGGGAGATTTCGTGCTGCGCAGCGAAACAGCGGCTTTGTTCACTCTAGCGGCCTTGCGTTGTCATTATCTTTGAGCGAAATGATACGACCTGCGCTTGTTTGGGAAAAAAATCCGCAACCAGTGTCTGCCACCACCCGCTCCTGTCTCCCACGTCAAAGGTCGCAGACGTCTAACCAAAAACGCTCGCAGCACGGAAGTTGGAAAGATCGACGAAAGATCAATCAAAAATCAAAAATCGAAAATCGTAAATCCCTCCCGCTTCCGCTCCCGCATGCCAACACCAGCAAAGGTCCAGAACCAGCTCTGTCAAAAGCCCAGCGCCCTAACCTCAAAAACCAAGCCCAAAAGCCAGCTATTATAAGAGCTGAAAATAGCACTTGATTCGCTCTGAAAATACTGAGCACAGTGATCAGCTTCTTAAGTGTTCATTACTCCCGCAGGCGTAGGTCCCGCGCGCTCCACAGGGTGTCGGCTGCTCCTGCCGCGTTGCCTTTCATGCGCCGCGCTCCGTCTTTGCGTCGCTCGCTGAAGCGCTCCCGCGCACTTGCAAAGGCTTCGTTCACAAACGCTTTGCTGCCGATGATCGCGCCATC
>CAMAQB010000046.1 GCA_945860285.1 Akkermansia muciniphila
TAGGGAAAGATACAAACTCATCTCACACTCCCGGAGAGGTGTTGCAACACCTCTCCGGGTCATTCCAAAAGCGATATTCTCGCCTCGGTAATGACATGGCGAGAAGAATATACAAGGGAAATTTCTCCGAAAGTTCCGGTGGGGGCAGGATTCATAATTCTCGAAGGTTCTTCCTGACTAACTCGCTTTCTTGGCGAACGAAAGTGTGGGGTGAAGGTTGGTTGCGTCAGCCCGTGAAGAGACCGTCCCCCACCGGAACACTCGGAGATCGTTCCCTTGCCATTTGACTGGGACATGTTCATTTTTCCCGGCTTGATTTGCATGTTGCCCAATGCGACGGAAGAATCAATCATCCTCATCATCGTCGGGCGGGCTTTGCGATTCCTCCTCGTCACCTCCGTGGTTGAGGATGAAGGCGAGGTCATCGATGCCGAGGTTGGTTGCAAATCCTTCGTCGCCGAGCACGTTGATCACCAACTGCGTCTTCTGATGCTGGAGAATGCGGATTTTCTCCTCCACCGTATCGCGGGTGAGCAAACGATAGGCGATCACCTTGTTTTTTTGTCCGATCCGGTGGGTCCGGTCGATCGCCTGGTTTTCCACGGCGGGGTTCCACCATGGGTCGTAGAGAATGACATACGATGCCGATGTCAGGTTGAGACCCGCACCGCCCGCTTTCAAGGAGAGCAGGAACACACTGGGATCCTTGGTGGTTTGGAATTTTTCGATCTCGCCTTTTCGGTCCTTGGTTTGACCTGTTAGATAATTGAAGGGTCGATTGTCCGCCTCGAGGCGGGCTTTGATGAGGTCGAGCATCGACACAAACTGCGAGAAGACGAGCACCTTGTGACCTTCCTCGTGGAGTTGGTCCAGAAGGTAGAAGAGCGATTCCATCTTCGCGCTTTCGTCCTTGAGGTATTTCGGATCGATGAGCCCGGGGTGACAGCAAATCTGGCGAAGACGCATGAGTCCCTGGAGGATCGCGAAGGAATTTTTCTTGACCGCCTCGTCGGAATCCATGCCGAGCAGTGCTTTTTGGATGCGCTTGAGTTCTGCTTTGTAAAGTTCAAGCTGCACGCCTTCCATTTTCGAGTAAACTTCCTCCTCGGTCCGCGGCGGCAGGTCCTGCGCCACCTGCGACTTGGTGCGCCGGATAAGGAAAGGTCGCAGCCGGGCGGCAAGGCGTTGCTGGCTGCCGGGGTCCTTCCGTTTGTCGAAGCGTTTCTTGAAATACGCGCGGGAGCCAAGAACGCCGGGCATGGCAAAGGCCATCAGAGACCACATGTCCATCAGGCGGTTTTCGATCGGCGTGCCGGTAAGAACCAGTCGGTTGCCGGCATCGAGTTCGCGTGCCGCTTTGGCAGCCTTGGAATCGGGATTTTTGATTTGCTGGCCCTCGTCGAGGATCACCGTCAGCCACTGGATCTTGTTGAGCATCTCGCCACAAACGCGCAATTGCGCGTAGTTCATAACCAGCATGTCGAGGGTGTTTTGGAAATAGTCCTGATCAATGTCGTCGCGGTTGCGAAGGATTTTCACGCTGAGTTCCGGCGCGAATTTGTTCGCCTCGGTAACCCACACGTCGAGAACAGACTTGGGACAGACGATGAGCACTGGTTTTTTCTTGCTTTGCTTTTTCGCAGCCTCGTTGCGCAGCCAAAGGATGTAGGTGAGCGACTGGATGGTTTTGCCCAGGCCCATGTCGTCGGCGAGGATTCCGCCGAAGTTGTTGGTTGCCAGATAGGCGAGGAACCGGAAACCTTCGATCTGGTAGGGACGCAGGGTGGCGTTGAGGTTGGAGGGAAGTTCCGCATCGACCTCGATGACGATGTCGTTGGCGCGATCCTTGATCTTCTTCCAAGCTTTCGGGTCGAAGACATCGGCCGCTTTGGGATCAGCAAGTTGCAGGGCGTGCATGCGGTGCGTTTCGCCGGACAAGTCGAAAGGATCAAGCCCCAGACGAGTGACGGCATCGCGCTGCTCGGGGTCGAGTTTGATTTCCAGTCGCATCCACGATCCGTCTTCCATTCGCACATAACCACCGCGGGCCGCGACCAGTTGACGGATCTGCGCCTTGCTGAGGTTCACGCCTTCGACATCGATGACGATGCGCAGATCAAACCAGTCGATCTCCTGATTGACCACCTCGAAGCGGACCGCGGCACTAACGGGATCGTTGAGAATCGTTTTGAGACGGGCATCGATGTCCAGCGTAACGCAATCAGGCATCTTGCGGATCCATTCGGCAAATTTCTCCGGAAAATTCTTGGTAAGACGCGTCTTGAAGGAGAGCAGCTTCTCATCGTAAGTGAGCGACATCTCATCCAGCACCTTGGGCACGCAATGCAGGTCCTCGCGGGCGAAGCGCAGCAGTTGTTTGCCCTTCACCGCCTGTTGCTCGACCAGTTCCCAACCCTCCTTGCTCAGTCGCTCCGTGCGCCTTCCTTTGGTTTCCAGAGCGGTGATATCGACAACCAGATGCTCTGTTTCCGCAGACGTGAGACCGGCAACCAGTTTCAGTTCCAGCTTGGGCTTCAACTCCAAGTCAACCACTCTCTTTACCAGCGACGCGGGAAGGGACGCGCCGATTTTACGAAGGAACTCCACCCCTTCGAGTGAATCAATCACGCGCTTCGGAATGTGATAACGAGGCATGATTTCGGTTTCGTTCAACCAGCGCGGCGGTCCGGGGAAAACAGTCTCGTCCGATTGATACAATTCCACACGGCCGGGCAGCAGGCGGACGGAGTGGGATACGTTTTCTCCCGTGCTGGTCACCAGTTGAAGCGCGAAGTTTGTCTGATCAAACGGCTCATCCTCGCATTTCCAGCTGAGCGATTCTTCGACAACCTTGAAGTGTTTCTCGTCGAGATTGACCAGATACCCCTTGAGTGCGGGTTGCCTGAACAGGCGGTTCATGAAGCGGCAGCTCTCCTCCTGGTCGAAGTCGAAAAGCGTATCCCCTTCCTTGCGGTAGAACGACAGGAAATGTTCCCAGAGAATCTGACTTGAAGGATCAAGTCGCATCGCCGCTTCCATGTAGTTGGCCGCGTAGCGTTCGATATCGGACTTCTCGCGCAGTTGCAGCCACTCACCACCCTTCTCCCGCAATTCGATGCGGGCTTCGTTGATCGTTGCAACCAGTCTCACCTCCGCTTCGAAGGGAGCTTCAACAGGCGGTCGCTCATTGACCCTCTCGATGCGCTCATACCAGGATGCCACTTCCCTTTCCTGCTCCCAGTCGGCCATCTTCTTCTGGACCGATTCGAGATCGGTGATGACCTGCATGAACTCGGGATAAGGCAGTTTCTTTTTGTAAAACGCGTAGGCAATGTAGTTCCAGAACTCAATGATGTCGCTGGGCGGCATGGGCCAGAGTTCCAGCGGTTCGTAGCTGGTGATCTCCCAGCGCGGAGAGATCCTTACCATGTCGTGGTCATGAACTTCTCCCTCGATTACATACCTCCGATACCGCTTCTCGATTTTCGTGACGAAATCGGCCTCCTTGTCGTCAAGTTCGCGACCGAGTTTCTCTTCGATCAAATCAAGCACCGGGGCATCGTCGAATTCGTTAGGCGATTCGGGAAGATCCTCGCCCCGGTGCATGCGTTCCATCATGGTCGCATACTGGCACGCGCCCGAAACAATGTCGTCTTCGGCCGTGCAACTGCCAAACCAGCGGTTGCCCTGCAAGCGCAGGCTGGTGCGGTGGACACCGCTTTCATCCTCCACACGTCCCTGAATGAAAAGATGGTTCCCGAAAATCTGGGTAACGGCTCCGTCTTTTTGCAACAATTCACCTTTTTTGCGGGATTCCTCGGGAAAACTGTTGAGAAAATTCAAGGTGGCACGGTCTGGATTCATTGCGGATCAGTGAGAATTGTTGCGGGAAATATGTAATAACGGGGCGCGAATATAACCACGTTTTTTTTATCCCTGCAACAAAAACCGTGTTTTGCAATGAAATATGCGTGAAGCATCGAACCAATTCGCGCACGATTTTTCTTCCACCTGCAAAGGTTTTGCATTTGCCAAAAGGGATAATCCCTCTACCGTGCGCCATGTTGTTGCGCACCTTTTATCTGTTGTTTTCGCTGTGTTTGTGTGGCCTTTCGCAGGGCGAGGACAAACCGAAAGAAGATGAAAAGAAAAAGGACGAAGCGCAACCGAAACCCAATTCGGTTGTCGAGGGATTGGTGACCATCGACGGCAAGAAAATCCCCTACAAAGCAACCACGGGAAAAATTACTCTTTACAAGGAAGATGGCACACCGAGGGCGTCTTTGTTTCATGTGAGCTACACCCGCAGCGACAACAGCGACCCCAAACGACCGGTCACCTTTGCCTTCAACGGCGGCCCGGGTTCATCGTCCGTATGGCTTCATCTTGGGGCCCTCGGACCAAAAATCATCCAGATCCCCGGTGACGGCACCCAAGCGATACGCCCGCCCTCATCACTCAAGAACAACGATTTTTCCATCCTCGACACCACGGACCTTGTTTTCATCGATCCCGTTTCCACTGGCTACAGCCGTGCGGAGAAAGATTCCAAACCTGCCGATTTCCACGGTCTCGATGAAGACATCGAATCGGTGGGCGACTTCATCAGAACTTGGGTCACTCAGAACAAGCGCTGGAGTTCTCCGAAGTTCATTCTGGGGGAATCATACGGCGGAGTCAGGGCCGCGGGCTTGGCAAATCATCTGCAATCGCGCTACGGAATGATGCTGAACGGTGTCATCATGCTTTCCACACTGCTCGATTTTCAAACCCTTTCGCCCGCCGATGGCAATGATCTCGCCTATCAGGTGTATTTGCCGACCCTTGCTTCCGTTGCCCACTTTCACGGCATCATCAAGGGCGACCGCGATGAAATTGTCAGCCAGGCACGCACATTCGCCTTTGGTCCCTATGCGACCGCGTTGTTGCAGGGCAACCTTCTTCCCGAAGGCGAAAAAAAGGTCATCGCGGAAAAAATCGCCTCGTTCACGGGACTGCCGGCAGCATTGGTCGCAGAGGTGAACCTTCGGGTCGACCCGACACGCTTTCGGGGGGAGTTGTTGAAATCCGACCATAAGATTCTCGGGCGCTTCGATGCCCGGGTGGCTTGGCCTGATGGCGACACCGGCGAAGCCGCCGCCGACTACGACCCCTCCTATTCCCTTGCGTTCGGCACTTTTGCCACGGCAATGCTCGACTACCTGACCCGCGACCTCCAGTGGCAGGAGGATCAGCCCTACGAAATTCTAACGGGCAAGGTTCAGCCATGGCGCTGGAACACCAGCAACAATTATGTCAATGTAAGCAACAGATTGACGAACGCGATGAAGGACAATCCCAACCTCAAGGTGCTGGTGCAGTGCGGACACAACGACCTCGCCACCCCTTCCGACGGCATGCTGCACTCCACCCGCCAAATGATCAACCTGCCATCATCGCTGCAAAAGAACATCAGCTATCAATGGTATGAAGCCGGTCACATGTTTTATCTCAATCCTCCCGACTTGAAAAAAATGCGCGGGGATTTACTGAATTTCATCACCGAAGCCAAATAAGACCATGCTGGATCAACCGCCGCCCTCTCTCCCGCCCGAGCCCAACATCATCCCCTCGGATGAAGAAAAGAACCTCGCCATGTTGAGCCATCTCACCGCCATGCTGGGTGCTGTGTTGGGCGGCGGTTGCTTGGGCTTTCTGGGACCGCTGATCATCTGGCAAACACAAAAGGGCAAATCACGTTTCGTGGATTATCACGCCGTGCAGAGCCTCAACCACCAAATCACCTTCATCCTAGCTTATATCATACTCGGAGTGTTGACATTTGTGGGCTCATTTTTTTGTATCGGCTTCCTCTTCATTTTCCTTTTGATCGGAGCATGGATCACCTCGCTGTTTTTTGAAATCCTCGCCGCCATGCAGGCCAGCAGAGGAGAATGGACGCGCATTCCTTTTAGTTTTTCCTTTGTGAAATAGTTGAAAATCCATCACCCGCCCTCACGTAACCAATATTCCTTTATGATTCGAACACTGATGCTCCTGTTGTCGTCCGCCTCGCTACTTGCCGCTGCCGCGCCCTTCGAAGTGAAAACCCTGGAAATCGGTTCACCGGCACCGGATTTCGCGCTCAAGGGGATCGACGACAAAACGCACGCGCTCAAGGATTTCGCCGATGCTAAAGTGCTCGCCATCGTTTTCACCTGCAACCATTGTCCCGAAGCCTACGCCGCCAGCGGTCGGATTCAGGAGAACGCCAATTTCTATAAAGACAAAAGTGTGGCTGTGGTCGCGATTTCAGGCAACGACCCTCTGGCGCTTGTGGCCAACGAACTCAGCTACGCGCCCCACGGAGATTCGTTTGCGGAAATGAAGCTGAGTGCCAAGGAGGCCAATTGGACGATTCCATATCTCTACGACGGCGACACGCAGTCGGTCACCAAAGCCTATGGCGCGCAATCAACCCCTCACGTTTTTGTTTTTGATGCCGATCGCAAACTCCGCTATAACGGTCGCATGGACGAAGGATACCGCAAGGCCGGTCCTGTGGAAAAAAGCCAGATGCGCGATGCCATAGATGCCATCCTCGCCGGCAAAGAGGTCGCCGTGCCGGTGACCCGGTCTTATGGTTGTTCGACAAAATGGTCATACAAACGCGAGATGTCGGCCAAAGACACCGAGAACTGGAAGAAACGCGAGGTCAAACTCGACACCATGGACGAAGCCGTGGCCAAGTCGATCGTTGCCAACGGCACCGACAAAGTCCGCCTCATCAATTTCTGGTCCACGACCTGCGGACCCTGTGTCGCCGAGATGCCCGACTTGGTGGAAACATCCCGTCGTTTTGAAAACCGTCCCTTGGAGTTGATCACCGTAAGCACCGACCCCGCCGATGCAAGTTCCCGCGTGCTTTCGGTTCTGAAAGCCAAGTTCGCCGCCACCCCGGCCACCCGGGAAGATGCGATGAAAAAAGAAAACCGTATTACCAACAATTACCAGGTTAAGGACGGGACACTCGATGCCGTGGCCGATGCCATCGACAAAGATTGGAAAGGTGCCCTGCCCCATACGGTGCTCGTAGCTCCCGGCGGCAAAGTGCTATGGAAACACAATGGCGAACTTGATGCCGTTGAGGTGCGTCGCCAGATCGTCAAGGCGTTGCAGGACCGCTGACGCCTCTGCGGCTACAGTCGGGTTTACAAGTGAAATGACAGGGAACGGGAGCAGCATCGCAACTGCAGCTGGAAATCCTAAGTTTGTTGTCGATAAGATTGATACGCCCACTTGCACAACGAGGAATCGTTTGACAACATTCGAAACTGCGGTTAGTGGAATCCGCTAATTATGTCTGCTCAACCACAGCGTTCCTTCTCCTGTCCCGCCTGCGAGGGAACCGTTTACATCCCCCACAATCTACCTCCCACAACAGCCCCATGTCCGCACTGCGGCAACCTGATTACCTCACCTTCTCTAGCGAATTCGGAACAGCACCCCACCGCATCTTTTTCTCCCACCTCCGCCTCCTCGTCAGCCGCCACCCCGACAAGAGTCCGATCAGTGGAGCCTGCACCCGAACGGCAAATACCCGCGGACAGGCAGATCAGCCCCGTCGCAGTTCCCGTTAGACGCAAATCAACCGCATCCATATGGTTCATCTCGATTTTTCTCCTGCTTGCCCTCCTGGGCGGCGCGTATTTTCTTTATACAAAAACTCGTGAAGCCCGGGGAAGAGGAACTCCGGGCAAATACTCCACGGCAAAGCCGGCGGAAAAATCAACGGAGAAATCCAGTCAGCGCGTTGATGCCTCATCGGCCCAATCCCAATACTATCGTGAAGGTTGGAAAAAAGAGGCCACGGAGACTTTGAGCAAGTTCATCGCAGCGCGGACACCTGAAGAAAAAGCAAATTATGTCATCGGCTGGCGCGAAACCCTGGTGCGGGTTCGCAACCTTTACGGCAATGCCCTCATCGACGAACTTGATACACCGGCAGATGCGTTTGTTCCGGTTCCCCTGAGAGAAGAAAACATCACCCGCAACATTTTCCTCATGGCCTATGACCGTCCCGCGCAATTCGCGATGAACCGGTTTTTCAAACCTCTGGCCAGCATTGAAGTCTTGTACGAAGTAGAGCAGCAGGACCAGCTCACGCAAACAGTAACCGATGTTTCGAATTACTCGATGGAACCTTTGAAGATTCAGGCGTATTTCAAAAAAACCGAAAAGGGAATGATGCTGGACTGGGATGTCTACTTGCAAACCCGCCATCGCACCTTCAAGAAATTTTTTGATGATCCCAAACCCGGCAACACAGGAGTTTTCCGCGTGCTGATTGTGGAGAATGTGCCCCTTGCCAGTGAAAAAGCCCGCCAATTGGTCGTCTATCGGATTGGCGATCCGGCTCATATGACCGACTCGTATCGCATGACCATGCCAAACGGATCGCAGAGAGCGAAAATGCTGCAACAAATCAACTGGCGGGGCAGCAAATCCGAAGGTCCTTCCGTTTCCACGGCCACTGTGGAGTTATCCGTCAATGACGCACATCAGCCACAAATTTCCCGCCTGGTCTGTTGGGAGTTTGAGGGACTGGGTGGCGGAGCAACCGCCGCTGACACATCAAAAGGAACGGATAAAATCGCCAAGCCGGACTCGTTGGAAGATGATGTCCATTCCGTCGCACCAATCAGTGAGTAATTCACCAATGTCGGCCTGGCAGCATTCCATCGCCGCGATCGCCACCGCGATCGGTGACGCGGCCATTGGAATTGTTAGAATCTCGGGGCCTGACGCCCTGATCGTCACCGATAAAATGTCGGCTGGCATGGCCAGCAAGGCACCGGAACGAAAGGCGATTTTGTGCAACATCACCGATCATCGGGGTGAACTGATCGATCAAGTACTGCTGACCGTTTTCCGGGCCCCGCACAGCTATACGGGGGAAAATGTCTGCGAACTAGCCGGACATGGAGGAAATCTCGTGATGCGGAAACTTCTGGAACGCTCTCTGCAATGCGGTGCTGTGGCCGCCGGACCCGGCGAATTCACCCAACGGGCCTTCCTCCAGGGAAAACTCGATCTTACACAAGCGGAAGCGGTTATGGATCTCATCTCCGCACAGACCGATTACGCGATGCGCGCCGCCCATGAACAACGCGAGGGACAACTGGGCCGTCGAACCGAGGAACTGCGCAACGACCTGTTGGAAAGCGTCGCCCACCTGGAGGCATACATCGACTTTCCCGAGGAAGACATTTCCCCTGAAGTCGGCTTGGGGTTGCAACAACGCTTGCGGCAGATCTTGCACGCTATCGACAACCTGCTTGCAACGGCCGACCGCGGACGCATCATCAGGGAAGGTGTTCGCACCGTCATCCATGGCGCTGCAAACACGGGGAAATCTAGCCTGCTCAATCGATTGCTGGGCTATGATCGGGCGATCGTTAGTCCCATCGCCGGAACGACACGGGACACGATCGAGGAAAATGCCCGCTTCGGCGGAATCCTGCTGCGCTTGATTGACACGGCAGGCATTCGCGACGGCAGCACCGACGTCATCGAGCTGGAAGGCATGCGTCGTTCCGCCCTTCAGGTCGAGCGTGCCGACCTGGTGCTGGCACTTTTCGATGCCACTCTGGCCGCGCCGGAAAAACTGCCCGAGAGTTCCTCGGCACAGCAATTCGTCCTGCCGATTCTCAACAAATGCGACTGCTCCGCCCATCCGTCCTGGACCGACTGGGACATTCTCCGCATGTCCTGCTTGACCGGCGAAGGGCTGGAGAAATTGGAGGCAGCCATCGCTTCGGTGGTATTACGCGAAGCGATTGATCAGGGGCAAAACATGATCGCCATCAACGCCCGGCACCAGCACTGCCTCCGCCGGGCCTCGGAGTTCCTCCAGCGCGCCCTTTCCATGCTCGAACAGAACGACGATCTCACTCTGGCAAGCATCGAACTCCGCGAAGCGCTCGACGCACTCGGGGAAGTATCCGGGAAAATTGATTCCGATGACATTCTCGGTGTCATTTTCAGCCGCTTTTGCATTGGCAAATAATTTCGTGAGCCGCAGCGGTTCCTGGTTGCTTTTCCCCAAATCCATCAGAAAATAACTGGGTAATGTCGCTTCAATCCCGCGTTCTCCTCACCGTCGGCCTAGCCGCCTTTTTTTCCTATGCGGCAAGGGCGGAAGATGGTCCCAGGGAATGGATTGAAATGCTGGCCAATGAAAAATTGGGTCTTCGCATCGCTGCCGAAAAAAAACTGTGGGCGGCAGGGACCTCTGCGGAACAAGAACTCAAGCAAGCCGCTTCCCACAGCAATCCTGAAGTCGTATTGCGGACGGAAAAAATCCTCCGTTACATGCTGCTCGGTCTGACACCGGAGTCGCCCAGAGAACTCATCGATCTCGCCGAGTCATTCTCCCGGTTTTCCATCGAAGGGAAAAAAAACACGCTCGAATCCCTGAAAAAGCAGCGCAAGTTTCGCATCGCCCTGTTGCTCTATCAAAATGAAAAGGATCCGGCAATCCAGAGACAGATTCGCGATGAAGTGACTGGACTTGCCATCGTCGCCGCGCGCGAGGCTCTGCTGGCGGGTGATGCCGAAGGTGCCCTGAAGTTTCTCAAGGATTTCCCAGAAGACCCGAAAAACACCTTTGCCCTGGCATGGACAGCCCGCATGGCGGGAAGACTTGACGAAGAAATCGCGGCCGCGGCCAAGGCGGGCGACAACCAACAGTGGCGATATCACCTCGCCTTGCTCCGCATCAAGGGAAACCGCCACGACGCAGCGGCGCTGGCGGAACAGCACAACCTCCCGAAACTTGCCGCCGCGCTGGAACTGCTCGACGGACATCCCGAAACATGGATGTCGCTCTACTCCAGCAAGAATGAGGAAACCAGGGATATCGTCGAAACCTATGCGGAGATCGCCCGATTTCGACTCCTGCAGGGCAAGGAGGCCCCCGCCGCCCTGATGAACAAGCTCATCAAAACATCTCTGAAGGACGGCAACTACTCCAAACGCTGGACGGCAACATCGGCGCTGTTTGCAGTGGGCAACAATGAAGCGGGGGAAAAAGCCCTCAAAAACCTGAATCCGATGATATTGTTCCAACAATTGGTCGAGCGGGAAAAAATTGACGAGGCATTGAAATCCATCGGACTTGATCCCGATAAACCGGACTACGAAAAATGGCTGGCACAGCGCATAACCGGGATTCAGGGTAATCAGGAGAATGACGAGTTGAACGACGTTTCGATTATGCTCTCGTTCATGGAAAAACGCGGCCTTTTGGAGCCAATACAAAAATCGTTTGTGGCCGATGTCCTGGAACTCGCTGACAAGAAGAACGATGCCTTTTTGGAATTGCTGGCCAACTGTTTCAGTCCTTACGCCACCAGCCGCGTAGCTCCGGAGGTGGCGATGCAGATTGCGGTGGCCTATGCAAAGGATGACGAGGTGTTGTGGGGCGCGATGATCCGTGCGGCATTCTCAGACAACACATCGTTCACACAATGGTGGGAATGGCTGGGCGAATTGAGCCCAAAAGCCTCGAAGGCCGAACGATTCCGCCAACTATTGGTCATTTTTCGCGCCATCCCCGATCACAAAAACGAATTGCAGGGAATTGAGGATAGCATCACCGCCTGTATGAAAACCGCGCCGAAAGAACAACTTGCAGCCTACCGGACGCTTCTCAACGTTCTTTCCGCCATTACCCGCCAGACCCGCTATGCACAATGGGCTGTGTCCGACGAATCGGAACTCGATACCGATGATCTGATGAATCTCGGACGCTGGGATACGGCCGCTGACAAATGGTCGGCGTCGACCAAAACAAATCCCGACCAGATAATAGCCCAGCTGTGGGCTTCGGTCTGCCAACGCATGACCGGCAATACTGTCGAGGCTGACAAGCGGGAAAAAATCTTTGAATCTCTGGTGTATGGAGACAGTGCCGTCATGATGGCGGCCGCTTCCATTTACAATTATGTCGGAATGACGTCCAAGTCGCAAGAGTGGCGGAAGATGGCGCTCGACTGCGGCAATCAGGACTCCTCATGGCACCTGTCCCTGTATCTCGAGGCGGAGGATCTGGTTCTTCAGGGCGAGTGGGCCAAAGCTCTCAGTGGATATGAAGCATACATTCTCTCCACCATAGACGATGAAGAGGGCGGCACCAACGTCAATTCGTTCCGCACTCGCAAGAAAGCCGACATGGCGCGAGGATTCTCCTTCATCAAAAACAAACCCCAACTCGCATTCAAAATTCTCGACGACTGCCACAAGTCGCTGCTTGCCGATGCCTCACTTGCGGATCAATTCTTCCCCGCACTGCGACTCTGCGGGGCGCTCAAACAACACGATCAATGGTTTGAAGAATCATGGGCGGCAATGATGAAGTTGCGCGACAAATACCCGATGGATGACAATATCCGCAATTCGGCAGCATGGCTGGCTGCAAGGTCGATCCGCCGCCTGGATGATGCGGAAAAGGAATCCATCGAGGCGCTGCGATTGCGCCCGAATCAAGCGGCGTACCTCGACACCATGGCGGAAATCTGGTTCGCCCGTGGCAACCGCGAAAAGGCCCTTGAATGGTCAGCTAAATCAATCCAATCGGAACCGGGAACCAGCGCGCTCAGAGAACAATACTATCGATTCAAAGACGGGGAATTTCCCCAATGAATGGCGGAATCAGGTTTCATCTCAATGTTCAAACTCCCGCAAGGGTTTGACAAAATGAAAACCCCAAATCTCACACCCCTGTCGGTGATAAAGCCGATGGGATGAATGGTTGTTGGTATAGCTGTCCAGCACAACGATGTTGCAATTCCGTTCCCTGGCCATCACTTCGATTTGTTTCATCAAACCGGTTGCCACACCACGCCCACGGTAGTCGGGGTGGACCACGAGATTGTCGACCTCCAGGAAGTCCCCGCACCAGATTTTCGTGCCGTGCCAAACGCCGCTCAGTCCTACAAGCCCGTCTTCCACGAAGGCGCCAATGATCTGATAGTTCGAGTGCTCTTTGGTGATTTTTTCATAACGACTGCGCAGAACATCGCGTGGAACCGCAGGATTCAGGTAGGCCAACAGTTCGACGATCTCAATCACCTGTGCGGTGGACAATACTTGCAGTTTCATGCTTCAGGTGGATGGTGCAGGGTATGGTACGGCGGTCTTTCGACAAGTTCCAGATTATTTTTCGCAGCGGACTCACTGCCACCGAACTGCGCGTGCCCCGCGTACCTAGACAGCCACTTCTGAGAAAAATTCATGATGCCGTCGCGCTCTGCCCGCATCATGAACACCTGCAGGATCTCATTCGCCATGCCACCCAATTCCGCGATGTCCCTGTTCCGGTGTCGCCTGCTTTCCATATCGCACTGAGCAAAAGATTCCATGCCGCATTGATGGAGAACATCGATCAAGTGGGATGTCTCGACTCCATACCCACGGGGAAACGGCAATTTCTCCAGCAAAGCCCTGCGCACGGCATATTCGCCAGCCAGCGGTTGAACAAAGTCAACCAGCGAAGGGTAAAACATGGCGAACAAGGGACGCACCAGGATCTCAGAAACACGGCCACCTCCCTCCGGCAGCTGTAGACCGCCTTCATGAAGCGGGCGTCTATAGAAGGCCTTCACGTAGCTCAACTCCTCCTCCTCCAGCAGAGGCCCCACCAGTCCGGCCACAAAGCCTTCATGGAAATCCCGAATATCCCCATCCACAAACACGCTGATGTCGCCGTGTGTTACGAATAGCGATTTCCACAAGTTCTCCCCTTTTCCTGCAAAGTGCCCCTGTTCCGGGGCAATCTCCTTCGCCAGATAAACCATCGCTCCTGCCCTGCGCGCCTGCTCGCAGGTATCATCCGCGGAACCGGAATCGATCACGACAATTTCATCCACAAGCGGAAAGCAATCAACCAACCGCTCGCGTACGACTGTTATGATCGATCCGATTGTAGCAGCTTCGTTCAGGGTCGGTATCACCACGCTGATGGAATGACCCCGTTGCGATTTCAAATCACACAGAGCTCCGATGTCTTCAAACTGCCGGTAATGAAATCGTTTCAATTGACTTAGGAGTCCGTGTCTTGAAGTCGCAAAAACTCGGTGATCATGGCTCGTGAAACCCTGTATGTGGCGGCACAGCGCGGGCACTGCACATTGATTTCGTCAAGTTCGCCGAATAGTTCGTCCATGCGTTTGTGCCAGGATGACAACAAGGGAAGGATTCTCGCCAGATCGCATCCGCAGTGGAAGCGGATCCTGCGAACTTCGAGCAATGACGTTTCCTCACTCGACTCGATGCGCTTCAATGCATCCAGATCCAGCCCGTGAAACCAGTCGAAATCGCAACCCGGCTGTGCAACCAAAATCGAGTAGTCATCCTCACCCATGTGAAACGCCCTTCCCGGCCTTTGCTCGGATTGATGGTAAAAACTCTCAAACCATTCCAGCGGATTGCGGCTTTCCATTTCCATGGTGGACAGGCGCGGAGATTCCCACTTCGGCGCGCTTGTCTGGGAATAGAAAAAATTGCGATCCGGTTCACGGACGTCCTCAGTGAACAACCGCCCGGTGATGGTTTCATCAAGGCATCCGCCGGTGGCGAATACGTTCACCCTCGGTGCCCTCAGGTTCACGGTCCAGGCCGTCGTCTCGGCCCAGGGACGTGTCGTTAGATACAGGGAAAGCATGACCAGAAGCTCTTTCAACATCAGATCCAGCTCGGGACTGTGGCGGATTTTCTGTTCCATCAAGTGAATGTAATAGTCGGTGAACAAGTCTGTGAACGACCCCCTCACCCACAAGGCGTTGCGATGACGCACAAAGATCGATTCCAAGCGCGTAAATTCCTCATATCTCCCCTCTGATTCCATGATTGCCCCCACAGCATGAAACAATAAGCGCCATGTTTCCAAGCGCGAATTCGCAAATATTCCGGCCGCGGTCCATCTGAGCAATCGGTAACGCTCGAGGATCTGATGGTGAAATTGTCTTGGCAGTACTGCCAATCATGATCCAACATTGTGACATGATTCCCGTCGCCCTGACAATAGCCGGATCGGACTGCTGCGCGGGCGCGGGGATTCAGGCGGATTTGAAAACCTTCCAGCATTTTCAGGTATACGGTCTCACTGCGGTGACCTGTGTGGTTTCGGAAAATCCGCGAATCGTCAGGCGCGTTCATCCAGTTCCAGTCGATGTTCTTGAAGATCAAATCGAGCTAATGTTGTCGACGTTTCCCGTCCGTGCGATCAAAACAGGCATGCTTTTTTCGGCCGAGCATATCCGTGCCGTGGCGCGGGTCCTCGGGTCGCGGCGCCAAATTCCGCTGGTGGTTGATCCGGTATTGCTGGCCTCAAGCGGTGACCCGTTGAGCGAACCTGATGCCATTGCGGCCTACAAGGAATCTCTATTGCCGCTGGCGACGCTGATCACTCCCAATTTGCCGGAAGCTGCGGCCCTATTGGGTTGGGAATCGATCGATGAATCCAATTTGGCAGAAGCCGCAAAGCAGTTAGCCTTTGCTTTTTCGACATCGGTGCTCCTGAAAGGCGGACACCTCACCACGGATGAATGTCCCGATTTACTCTGCGAGAACCACAAAATTTACCAACTTGAATCGAAGCGCATTGCAACTCCGGCATCACACGGCACCGGTTGCACTCTCTCCGCCGCAATCACAGCACAACTGGCCCGGGGAGAAAAGCTGTTCGATGCCTGTTGCCATGCCAAAAACTTCGTCAAGGACAGCCTGCAACAATCGCTGCAATGGTCCTTGCCGGGTGGGGACGTCATTCACGCCTTGAACCAGGGCACCACGCTCTGACTTCGGCTCCCGCTTGGGTGCTTGAAGATTCTTATCCCGACAAATTCCGGAATGACGAAGCGGCAAGTTACAGGCAAAAAAAACCCTGTCGCATGGAGCGACAGGGCATCGTGAATGAACAGGAATCCTTATCGGGAGTATAGCTCCACAATCAACTGCTCGTTGACCATCGGATCAATGTCGGAGCGCTCAGGCACCCGGGAAATTGAACCCTGAATCGCGGTGCGATCGAGCGTCAACCAGTCGACAAGAGGAACGGCTTGGGTCAAATCCAGCATGCGCAGACCCATTTGCTGGGAGGAAGGTTTCGCGCCGACTTTGATCACGTCACCGGCTTTGCACTCGTAGCTTGCGATGTCGACAACCTTGCCGTTGACAAGAACATGCCCGTGATTGACAAGCTGCCGGGCGGCCTGGCGGGTGTTGCCGAAGCCAAGGCGGTAGCAAACATTGTCGAGGCGGAGTTCCAGGAGTTGCAGAATGATTTCACCGGTAATACCGCGGCGACGAGCTGCTTCCTCATAATATTTGCGGAATTGCCTTTCGAGAACGCCGTATTGGAAACGCAGTTTCTGCTTTTCTCCGAGCGCGACGGAATATTCGCTCTTTTTCTTGCGGCCGGCGCGAATGCCGTGCTGGCCGGGCGGAAAGTTGCGCCGTTCCAGAGATTTGGAAGAGCCAAACAACGGCACACCAAAACGGCGGCTGATTCTTGTGCGGGGACCTGTATAACGTGCCATGATCGATTGAGTAAATGAGATGAGAATCCGGGTTAGACGCGGCGGGCTTTTTTGGGACGGCAGCCGTTGTGTGGTACGGGGGTGACATCATCAATAGAAATGATTTCAATGCCAATCGTCTGCACGGCACGCACGGCGGATTCGCGACCGGATCCGGGTCCTTTGACGCGGACTTCCGCCTCGCGCAGTCCATGGCCCATGGCCTGACGGCAGGCGTCCTGGCAGACGACCTGAGCGGCATAAGCGGTGCTTTTTCTGGAACCCTTGAAGCCCATCTTGCCGGCGCTCGACCAGCCGAGGGCATTGCCCAAGGCATCGGTTACCGAGACCAGAGTGTTATTGAAAGTAGAAGTCACATGGACGATTCCCTTGGCGATGTTTTTGGAGCCTTTGGCCTTGTGGATCTTGACGACGGCTTCCTCGCCACCGGCGATCTCGGCGAAAATGTCGCGGCGCTCGTCTTTTTTCGGAACAATGACTTCCGGTGTTGCCGCCGGGGCCGGCTTGACGGCATCAGCCGACGGTTCAATTGGCGTGTTCTTTTCCTCTGACATAGTGATAAAAATCCTGATTATTTCTTAACGCCCACGGTCTTCTTCTTGCCTTTGCGGGTGCGGGCGTTGGTGCGGGTGCGCTGACCGCGCACAGGAAGTCCGCGTTTGTGACGAATGCCGCGATAGCAGTTGATGGAAGTGAGGCGTTTCAGGGCAACCTGGCGTTCGCGCCGGAGGTCCCCCTCGATGGCGATGCCGTTGCTCTGGATTGCCTGGGCGATCTTAACCAATTGCTCCTCAGAAAGCTGACCCGTGCGGATGTCGGGATCAATTCCCGCTTGCTCAAGAATCCTGCTGGCGGTCGGACGGCCGATGCCATAGATGAACGGAAGAGAAGCTTCAATGCGCTTCTCGTTAGGAATTTCGATACCGAAAATACGTGCCATGATGTTTGCGTGAATTCGCGATTAAACGCATGCGGCAGAAGTTGCGCTGCATTGCGGGGCGGCGTTTATAGCAGACTGAGGTAAGCTGGCAAGCATGAAATGAAAAAAAATGAAATTTTTTCTTAACAAATGTGGGATTTTCGCCAAATGACTGAGGGCGATGTTCCGGTCACTCCCAAACGGCGGAGTTCCACAACGCATAAACCATGCCTTCCTGAACGTTTTCCATGAGTTTTTTCCTCTCCTCAGAACTGTCCTCGTATCCCGCCAGGTGAAGCAACCCGTGAACCATGTAGCGCAGCAATTCCCTCGTCAAGGGCTCTGAGTGTTCCTCTGCCTGGCGTTGGGCCACTGCAGGACAAATGAGCAGTTCCCCATGTTCAAATGTGATCACGTCGGTTGATCCCGCCACTCCCATAAACTGAACATGGACTCGGGCACTCTCACGCTCGTCGATAAAAGCGATCGCGAGTTCTTCCAACTTGTCGAGCACGCGGTGCGATATCGCAACTTCGCCGAACACCGGAAAGCCGCGTTCCACAACCTGTTCGAAGATCTTGATTGTCGCGGCATGGATAATTACTTCCCGCTGATGATCGAGAATCTCGACACGTATAGACGGTTTCATACGGGCTTGCGATTCGCCGTCATCGCCACCCGCCCCACAGACGACTCCGAACCAGTCTTCGTGTCCACAACCAATTTGCCGCTTGCGGCCTTGCGATCCTCGCTCTCCTCCGCTTTTGTATAACTGATGCGATTGTGCATCATGCTGCGCAATGTGGCAGCGAAACTCTCGCGGATTCTGGTCAGGTCGCGCATGGTCAGGGAACAATCGTCCAGCTGGCCATCCACCCATCGGGATTTGACGATGTCGTCAACCAAGCCGCGAATCTTGATCGGGTTTGGCTTTTTCAAAGTGCGGGAGGCGCTTTCGATCGCATCGGCAAGACTGAGAATTCCAGTTTCCTTCGAGCGCGGACGCGGACCTGGGTAACGGAAATTTTTATCGTCGATCTGCGGCAGATCCTCCATATTTTCCAAACCTTTGCCAACCTTGTCCGATTCGATCACTTTCTGCTCCTGAGCCTTTCGATAAAAATAAAAAACCATCGAATCACCGTGATGTTCCAGAATGGCATCAATAATCCGCGGGTTGAGGTTGTGTTTCATCGCCATGTCCACGCCATCCTTGACATGGGCGATGATGACCAGAGCACTCATCGTCGGGGTCAGCGGATCGTGAGGGTTGTCCATTCCATCGGACTGGTTTTCTATAAAATACTCAGGCTTTTTCAGTTTTCCCACATCGTGGAAATACGCGCAAGCCCGGCACAGCGCGGCATTGGCGCCGATTGTCTCCGCAGCGGACTCGGCCAGTGACGCCACCACCAAACTGTGATGGAAGGTGCCGGGAGCCTCCAACTGCATTTGCTTGAGCAACGGGTGATTGAGGTCTCCCAGTTCCAACCAACTGATATCGGTGGTAAGGGAAAACATTCCTTCCAGCATTGGCAGCAAGCCACTGACAATCAGGGCGGTGATGAAGCCAATGCCAAAGGCGGTGAGAATCATCGCCCCTTCGGCAAGCATGGTAGATTGCTGGCCAATCTGCTCAATGTCCAGAATTTCGCCAAACAACACTGCCAGTATCAAAGCCAAGGCCCCGGTATAGGTGCCGGCCCGCAAAAGTTGCAAGCGCTTCCTTACCCGTTGCGTAAGCATGACAACCGCCCCCCCGCAAACCAGACTCATCGTGAGGTAGACGAGCGCCTCGTCGGCGGGCATCAGCATGGTTCCCGCCACACTAACGAATACGGCGCTGAAAGTTCCCGCCCTTCTTCCGAGCAGGACGGAATGCACCATCGGAGCCAGCGCAAAAGGAATCAGCAGCAGCTTGTACTGGCCCCTGACCTCGTTGACGTCCACCCATAGCGAAATCATTCTCACCAAGGTCAATTGCAGCAGAACACCGCCAAGCAACAGCAAGAGGATGCCGTTTTTGCTGAACATCTCACGATGATTGGTCTGCAACATCAGCAAGGCGGTAAAACTGATCGTTGCCGCGCTAAATGTAGCCTGCCAATCCTGATGAAACCAGGAGTCGCAAGGGTGCTGACTGGAGACCAGCGTCGCAAAACCAATCACGAAGAAAAAGGACAACAGCCAGCCTGCCCAGCGCGCGTTGCCGAGCAACGCCCCTATCCGCCCGTCGGAGTCATAGACCCGTCGCTTTTTTCCAGAAGACAAACCCCGTTGGGCCAGTCTCCATCGTTTGAAAGCATCCCAATAACCCACAGCCGTGATCTATTTTGATTCTGAGCCCTCGGGAGTTTCCCACCCTGGCGGCGACGCACAAGTTAGTGAAAACTCGTGATGATGGCAAGAACAGATTAGGAAATCCAATGTGACCAAATGAAACATGTGTTTTTGATTTTTCGAGTCAATCAATTTCGAAAACGAGTAGTTAGCTGGAGAAGAATGAGGCGCACATCTCCCACAAACTTTCAAGCTTGCGCCGAATTCACAGTCAACACACAACCTGAACAATGCGTCCAGAACCCGTTCAAATGAAAACCAAACAAACAGTCGAGTAAAATGACAGTGCCCGCAGCTGGCACTTAGGCGGCAATGTCGTAGATTTCAGCGATCTTCTTGAAGATGCGATCCCGCCTTTCCCGCGCCTTTTCGAGATCCTTGGTTTTGAGCGAAAACCTCATTCGCTCGGAAGTGGCATCGGGTTTGTGGACCGTAACGTGGCACCACCAAATACCACGATTGTTCCAAAGATGATGATTTTCGTTTTCATCATTGATCTTCATCACAATTTTCGTGGTCTTTTTCATGTGCGATGAAACTACCACATTTAGTATGACAGATGCAAGCAAAATAAATGGTTCATCACGCTTATTCACTTGCAGATGCGGAAGGCGGCAGTTGGGTGGGGTCGAATACCTCAAATTTCTCCCAATGCCTGGCGGAATCTGTCGCAGATGACATTGGCCCCTTCGGTTCCCACGCTCACGCGAATCAGGTGACCAGGCACACCGCAGCCCTCGGCCCACGCCAGTTCCGAATAATGAGCAAGCATTGTGTAGGGACAAACGATTGTGAACGGAGTGCCGAACGTCGGCCCTTTGCAGAAGCGCAGCGCATCGTAGAATTTGGGCGTTTTCTTCGGTGTCTTGAGCGCCATCGACAGCAGCCCGCCATATCCCCCGCCCTCCTTACGCAGCTTGTCATATTCGGTCCTGTTCGTGATCGAAGGATGCCAGACGTTTTCCACTGCCGGGTGAGCGACCAACATTTCTGCCAATGCGAGACCGCTGGCGTTCACCATTGCCCAGCGCGCGCTGCTTTCCTTCAAATTCGCCAACAAGGCGAGGCTGTCTCCGGCATACAGCGGCGCGCATTCCGAGACCTCGCCGGCAAGAGCGACAGAAAAATCCGCGTTATAGGGGCTGTCCTCTCGAACACAAGCCATGCCCGCCATCACATCGCCCGCTCCAGAAATCCATTTGGTCAAACTGGTGGTCACCACATCCGCGTAGCGCAAAACATCGATATTGCCCGGGCAAGCGGTCGAATCATCCACGATGAGCGGCGTGCCGCTGTTGCGACAGGCCTCCGACACGCGCGCGAGATCCACCGTGCGAAGCAGCGGGTTGCTCGGGACTTCCACAAACACCCCGGCAAACTCGCCCTGCCGAACGCGGCGCAGGGCTTCATCAAGCGATTCGCCGTCTCCCTGACTGAGAAACACGACGCCATTGCCGAACATTTCCTGCACTTTCAGGCAGTCGACATAGGGAAATTCGATCTGCAGGGTTTTTTTTCCCATGCGCAGACCGGGGAGGCTTCGCAATACCGAAGTGCAGGCCGCCATGCCGCTGGCAAAAACAAAAATCTGATCCTTTCCCACGCCGACAATTCTGCCGATATTCGCGCGCAGGATCTTTGATTTGCCCGAGGGCACAGGGTTTCCATCGAGAATGTCCACGGCCTGCCTGCTGCTGACCACCTCACCGGAAAAACGCCAGTAATCCTTTGCGGCTCCATAGGCTTTCTCAGGGACAATCAATGCCTGAAGACCATGATAACTGGCAATGCGCGTGGCCACTTCAGCTCTTCGTTCGACGTAACGTTGCGCGCGCTGCGCGGAGACACGGGATGGGAAAATCACGACCGACTGACCTTCAGTGGTCAGTTCTTTTTTTGCTTCTTCGAACAAGCGCTCCACTGCTGGATGACGAAAGAAACGAGGGTAACCCACGCGCATTTTCCGCAGAACCCGATCCCTGCCCTCTTCGTAATCGACAACTGATTTCCAGGTCGGCAGGCAAACAGAAACAGCATGGAGTGAGTCGGGAAGTGCAAGCCCCAAGTCTCCATCCTCCCAAGCCGGATCCTCGAGTAAATTTCGCATCTTCGACAGCTACATAGCACGGTCAATCTGCCATGCCAAGAAAAATTCCCACGACGAGAAAAAGACTCATTTCACTCATTGCGACGCGAGCCCATCAATTGCATTACGTAATACAATAGCATGGACACCGACCCGACCGCGACGGCCACGTAGGTCATCGCCGCCCAAAACAGCGCGTTCTTTGCGCGTTCATGCTCCATGGCATCAGCCAGGCCGCTTTGTTCAAGCCAAACCATGGCCCGACGACTGGCATCGAACTCCACGGGCAAGGTTACCAGGCTGAATGCCGTCGTTACCGCCAAACAGCCGACAATGACCCAAATCAAAGCACCATTGCCCAGGGCGAACATTCCGACCAAACCAAGCATCATCACCACATTCATCATCTGGCTGGCGATATTCACAATCGGCACCATTTTCGAACGAAAGCCCAGCCATGCATACGCCTGCTGGTGCTGCACCGCGTGCCCGCACTCGTGGGCGGCGACCGCCGCCGCAGCGACGCTGTTCATCTGATAGACGGCTTCGCTTAGGTTCACCGTTTTTTGCACGGGATCGTAGTGGTCCGTTAGATGCCCGCCAACATGGACGACCTGCACGTCGGTGATCCCGTTTTGTTTCAGCATCAATCGCGCGACTTCCGCGCCGCTCACCCGCAGGGGAATCTGTGAATATTCGTTGAAGCGACTCTTGAGTTTCGAGGAAATCAAGAAACTGAGCAGCATGGAGCCTCCCATCACCAGCCAGTAGCCGATGCCGATGCCCATGAATCCATTGGTGTGCGTGGGGATTTGCGAGAGTATGGTTGTGTGCATAATTTTGAATTAGCGTATTCTATCGCAAAATTGCCGGTCCGCAAATCGATTGTGAGGAGAAAAACGCTCCGATTTTCCATCAGCGGGGGTCGAGAATCAGAGCATCCGCAGTCAACTCGGCGAAGGTCCCGGGATTGCCCACGTATTGAATCTTCCGCTCCTTGTCCAAAACAAATATCAGCGGCCGCCCCAATATTCGGTACTGCATGGCCAGACTGTTGTTGACATCGCAAAAATTCCTCCACGTGACCAACTCTTCCCCCTCCAACGCGCGCAGGGAACCAACGCTGTCATTTGACACGCCGAGAAGGACAAAAGGTTTGCCGGCCATTTTTTTCACCATGTTGCGATGAATTTCCAGGATGCGTTCGCAATCGTTCGCTGCCGTGTTCCAGAACAGCAGCACGATAACCTTGCCCGAAAAATCGGACAGTTTCAACTTGGCACCTGTGACATCAGTTCCCTCGAGATCGGGAGCCACGCGGCCTTTGCTGAGATAGCGAATCACGTACAGCTGGTCCTCGGCAAGTTTCGCCACAGTGACACCGTCAATTTCGACATCGGCACTCTCAATGATGGCCTTGCGGATCAAAGTCAGCCGACGTTTCATCGTGCCCGGGTCATCGCTCAAATCCTCCAACAAAATCGCCACCGCCAGCGCCGCCACGCCCTGCACCTTGCGGTCGGGGTTTTCCTTTTCGATTTTTTCCAGCAGCTTGAGCGCGTTGGAATCGCCAATGGCCAGAAGCCCCATGCACATTGGAGACAGCTTGGCGCTGCGGACATGGGTTTTGACAACGCTGTCGACGATGCTTTTGATCACCTCCGCGCGGAAAGGTTTCACCTCAGCACGCATGGTTTCCGCGGGCATCGAGCAAACAAGTTTCAGCAGCCAGCCACCCTGCTCAAGTGTCCAGTCCTGATCCAGCGAACCCTTGATGGCTGCCCACATTTTTTGGGCATAGGCGCTTGCATCGGGCCGCTCGCCCCAAATCTTCGCCTGCGCCTCCGCTGTTGTCGCCGCCTGCAAACTGAGCGTCCACAATTCGACATTTCCCTTGTATTCCTGCCTGATTCCGTTGGCCAGAGCAGGACTGTTCGCCGAGCACGGCAGAAGCCACGAGAGCAGGAAAAAACTGAACAGGAAAAATTGTCTCATGCGCGAAAATGACAAGTTCCCACCTCTCTGGCAAGCGTGCAATATCACGGATTTACCCATAGGCCGCAACCGCTCAATAAATTTCAGAATGAGACCTCAAACCAAATGCCCGCGTAGCCATAGTCATCCGCCTTCTCATCAAGACCGATCGATGATCCAAGGAACGGAGTCAGCGATACATTGGGTGCGACGTTGTAGGTATAAGATATCCGCAGAAAGACATCGTTCAAACCCTCGCGATCATAAAAATCTCCAACGGCGCTGATGCCCGCCAGCGCGCTGACGAATGACCTCTGGTCCAGCGGCTTGCTCCAGGAAAGCTCCGCTTTCGCATACCAGGTGTCGGCACCGTCGTCATAGCGGAGTTCCGCATTCACATCGAGATCGGCGGTGGCGTGCCAACTGCAAAACGGCCCGGTTTCAAAGCCGTCGCTCAACTGCGAACCGGAAAAACTGCGGTAACCGAGAACCCAGCCGGCACTGAATGTTTTTTCATCGTAGCGCAGCTCGGCGAAACCCGAGGTCTCGGAAAAATCACCACCTGAAGCAGATCCCGACGCATACCATCCGCGCAGTCCGATGCTCAGCGTGTCCGATATCGCAAAGCCGCTTTCCAACTGGAAATCAATGACATCATCCGCCAGCGACATGCCGCGATGAATGTATTCCGTGCGATATCCTGTGACCGCCTCCACACCCCATGGAATGCTTGATTCCACCTCGGCGACAGCCACTGCGGGAAGAATACAGAAAAAGGCCGACAATTTCATATCTGCTGCGAGCCTAAACGTCAGCCAGCGGGAAAGGAATGAAAAAATCGCGAGAAAATTTCTCTCGCACGAACATCCACGGCGGATAACATGTGCCTGTCGATCAACATGCCATGAAACACGTTCTCATCATCGGTGCCGGCTTCGCGGGACTCGCTTGCGCCAAGGCCCTCGCCAACAAAAAAAAATTCACGGTCACAGTGATCGACCGCACGAACCATCACCTTTTCCAACCACTGCTCTATCAAGTGGCCTCGGCCTCGCTAACGGCACCCGATATCGCACAGTCGATCCGGCAGATCCTCTGCAAGGCGAAAAACATTACGGTGTTGATGGATGAAATCATCGCGATCGATCCCGCCGCGCGCCATGCAACGGGGCGATCGGGAACCGTGTTTGACTTTGACCACCTCGTTCTCGCCAGCGGCGCGCGCACTGGCTATTTCGGCAATGACCACTGGGCCGCGCATAGCTTGTGCCTCAAGTCTCTCGCCGATGCCCAGGACATCCGTCGACGCATTTTGACCTGTCTGGAAAAAGCGGAAATGACTAAGGACGCGGCGGAGTGCAAGCGCCTGATGACCATTGCCATTGTCGGCGGCGGACCCACGGGAGTCGAACTCGCAGGCTCGTTTGCCGATCTGACGCACCGCTCCCTTCAGTCGAACTACCGGAACATCGATACGGCCCGGCTTTCCATCATCCTGATCGAGGGTTCCGATCGAATCCTTGAAGCGTATTCATCCGAGCAGTCGCAGTATGCGAAATCCCGCCTGGAAAGCCTCGGAGTTGTCGTCATGGTCAATACCCGCGTGACCGAAGTCACTGCGGGGAAACTGCACCTGAAGAGCGGTGAAATCTTGGAGGCGGAATCGATCATCTGGGCAGCCGGTGTGGAGGCTAGCCCTCTGGCCGCACAAATTTCGGCCGCCTCGGATCGCAGCGGAAGGATCACTCCGCTTCCCGATCTCTCCGTGCCGGGATTTCCTTCCGTATTTGTCGCCGGGGATCTGGTCAACATGCGCGACAGCGAAGACCAGGTGGTTCCGGGCATCGCGCCCGCCGCCATGCAGATGGGCGACCACATCGGTCGGTTGTTGTTGGAGGAAGCCCGGCTGGAAACCACTTCGTTTGCGGATCGCAAGACAACCTTGCGCGCGAATTTCCGCTACCACGACAAAGGCTTCATGGCGATCATCGGAAAAAACCATGCCGTGGTCAAATCGGGCAAAACCGAACTGCAGGGTTTCGTCGCCTGGCTGATGTGGTTGTTCATTCACATCCTGTTCCTGGTCGGTTTCCGCAATAAACTTGCCGTTCTGTTAGGCTGGGCGTTCGCCTACATCAAGGACAACCCCTCGGCACGGGTCATCATCAATCCGCCAAATCCGCAATCCGGTCCCTGAATTGAACCTTTCCACTTCTTTTGCGGCATTCAGCAAAGACTCCTGAGTGCCCTGCGCCTATGATCAGATCGCATTCAAAGTCACCAAAGCGTTGGCGTTGTTCCACCTCAACCGGGCGCTCGCTTATGTCTCTGCGATTCGGGATGATGGAGCGTCGTTGTTTGCCCTGGCCACGTGGTTTTCGCCTTCTGCCGCGCAGGCGCAAGCGTCTGTACATCTTGCCACCAGCTTTGCGGTTGGCGCTTATGTGATTGTAGAGAGTTTGCACGCAAGGCATGTCGAAATTGCCCTGCTGGGCATGCCGTCCGATGATTTGCTCAGGGCTGAAGCGGTTTTCAAGCCCTTGTTCTACGAGTTCGCTAACCTCTGGCGTCATGGCCGAACGCCGCCGCTTGTCGTCAGCTCGTTTTTTCGCAGTACTTTCCGCAAAGACCGCAGAGTAGGAACCATCATGGAGAGCGTTGCGCTGCAACTCTCGTGTGATGCTAGACATGGCATGTTGTCTGTCCCCATATTATGGGCGTAATTGTCACAATAAGAAATTCGGCTTCTTTTGTAGAGCGTTCATGATCAGCGCGCTATGAAATATTTCATCACCATTATTACCTCTTGCACATTTGCCCTTGCTGCGAATCCCGCTTTCGTCCACGGAGTTGCTTCTGGCGCACCCATGGCCGATTCGATCGTTCTCTGGACACGCGTTACCCCTGCTGATGCGAATCCGGTATCCGTGAGTTGGGAACTTTCCACCTCCTCCAGCTTCACTACTACCGAAGCGAGTGGCACCATCAACGCCCAAGCAGCTCAAGACTACACCGTCAAGGTCATTCCCACTGGCCTTACGGCAAACACCAGCTACTACTATCGCTTCAGCGTGAATGGTGGTGCCATTGTTTCCCCTGTCGGCAAAACCAAAACTCTCCCTAATGGCGCTACCAGCCAGGCAAGATTCGCGGTATTTAGCTGCGCCAACATCACCGCCGAATACTTTGATGCCTATGCCAAAGCGGCACACGTCGGCAACTACGATGCTATCATCCATGTCGGCGACTACATTTACGAATACGGCCAAGGCGGCTACGTGGATGCCGAGGACAACTTTGCCCGCTTCGGCTTCGAGCCGGATAAGGAGTGCATCACCCTCAGCGACTATCGTTTGCGTCATGCCCAATACAACCGTCAGCCCAGCCTGCAAGCGGCCCGCAGCACCGCGCCGCTGATCTGCATCTGGGACGACCATGAAACTGCAAACGATGCCTACGCCACTGGTGCCCAAAACCACGACCCCGCCACCGAGGGTTCATGGGAAGACCGCGTCGCCGTCGCACTCCAGGCCTACTACGAGTGGAATCCCGTGCGCGAGCCACTCAGCGGCAACCGCAAGGAAGCCTACACCACTTACAACTTCGGAGACCTGCTCGACCTCCACATCTTGGAAACCCGCCTCGTCGCCCGTGACAAGCAACTCGAACTGGCCCCCACCAATGCAGAAGTTGGCGCTCGCATCACGGCAATCCTCAGCAGCCCTACTCTCACTTTGCAATACGCCACCACCTACTCACTGACTCCACCTAGTGGCCCCACCGATGTCGCTGGTATTACCGCCTTCAGCACGGCGCTAGGTCCTATCGTTTTCAACGAATTGGTCGTAGCCAACGTCACTGCCATGTATTCGGGAAATCGCAACCTGCTCGGTGCCAGTCAGCTCGCATGGCTTCAGGGAAAAATGGCCAGTTCCACAGCCACCTATCAAGTGCTCGGCCAGCAAGTGCTCATGGGCAACATGACCATGCCTGCGGAACTCCTCATCGAACTCGCTAACAACGCTGTCAGCCCTGCTACCATCACGAAATATGCCACACCGGTTTTCAAACTCGCCAACGGCATCCCGCTCACACCCACAGAGCAAGCCGCCTATGACAACGCCAGACCGTTGCCTTACAACTCGGATGCATGGGATGGCTACGGCAAAGAACGCGAAACCATCCTCCAGACCGCCTTGGGACTGAACAAAAAACTCGTCGTTTTCGCGGGAGACACCCACAATGCATGGGCCAACCAACTCAAAACCCTCTCACCCACCGGCCCCGGAGTTGCACCACAAGGCACCGTCGCTGGCATCGAACTCGCTACCCCTGGCGTTTCCTCACCAGGCATCGAGAAATACTTCCCTGGCCAACAAGACATCCTGCGAGACCTCTTCCTCGGTTACAGCCCCGGCTTGAAATTTGCCAACTTGACCAACCGTGGCTACCTCGATGTCACCTTCACCCCGACCAACGTCGATGCGAAATTTTACTTCAGAGAGCGCAACGGCAACGAGTGGAAAATCCAGCCCATCAGCTCCAACGATGCCAAAGCCCTCACCTTAGGTGCCCCCACCAACACCACCGAAGCGGATGCTGATTCCGATGGCCTCAACGATTGGCGCGAATTCGTCAGCGGCACCTCCTCCACTATCGCCGATAGCGATACCGATGGCGTGAATGACAGCAACGAGTTCGCCAACGTCCTCTTTGGTCTTGATCCGCGCCTTCCGAACAATCTCCAGACTGTTCTGTCCTCCGTAGAACAACGAGGAAAAGACGCTGTGGTAGCTAATCCATCGCTGTTTAACCTCTACACCGCCACCAGCATTCAAGACCTCCGCGGTAAGGGCAATCTGCTTATCCAAGCTGCCAACAACAAAGTCAGTCTTCGACTTCCAGTGGAAAAATCCAGCGACCTCGATGGCTGGAGCCCTGCTGGCGATTTGTTCCTTGAATTCAACCAAAGCGACTTCCCCGGTAAACAGTTCTTCCGTTTCGACTCTGTTCTCGGCGAGTAAGTTTACTCATTATCGACCAGCACAGCTACCCTCATGGGTGGCTGTGCTTTTTTGTTGTCACGGCATCGCAAACGAAACGATGGAGCGCTGTTTTCCATTCGGATACAGGGCCGATCCATTGCTCAAGACTGCTGCAATCCATGGCGGTATGAACCTAAAATCCGCAGTTGTAATGAAGATGGGAAGCGCAAGCGGGTCAGGTGGCGGGTAACGGGTCGCTTTGAGTGAGGTCGAAGAGCAGCCATGGTGGAAATTTCCCCATGTTCAACTTCAACTGCGGCGCAGTTCGGCCCAACCATTGCTCAAGCCTTTGGTAGGCTTGTTTGAGAAAGTTGGCGAACTTCCCGCCAACCGCCAGTTTGATGATTTTCCGCCGCCCGCTCAGCACCAACTTGGCCGGGATGAGCAGCAGTTCGTAGCGGCTTTTGATCGCTTCGGTGTGGCCTCCTTGGTTTTTGAGCACCCGCACGAAGAGACTCCACAGATTATAAACCAGCAACAACATGCGCGCCATGGCATTTTGTCTGTCCCCATGGCATTTTGTCTGTCCCCATATCATGAGGAAGCCTTCATGACTGCTAGGAATTTGCTTTTAGGGTTGATGTGCAGGGAAGAGAAAATGAGAGGTTCGAAGAGCGGGGAAAAGGGGGTTGATCGCGGCTCTAAAAAATCTAACACTGCAAAAATTCTTGACCACACGCCCCGGAAAAGAATAGTGAATCTTTATGGTGCGGATAGCGAAAACCCAACTTTCT